>NZ_JBFULT010000533.1:0-5266 GCF_054049755.1 Bradyrhizobium sp. P5_C11_2 | reverse complement strand
CGATCACGGTCGGGAGCAGCACTGGCATCATGGGCGCAGGCGTCTTCCTGTTGGACGGTAACACTCTCACCAACACCGGCACGATCACGGCAGCCAGCACTAACGGCGTGGGTGTCGATATCAGCGGCGACGGTAACACGGTGACCAACAGTGGCTTGATCGCTGCGACCGGCGCCGGCGGGCTGGGAGGTGCTATCTCTGGCCAGAACAATACGGTGGTTAACAACGGCACGATCAGGGGCGGTACGAACGGCTACTCGCTGTTCTCCTCTAATTTTCTCGCGAGCGGAAACAGCATCACCAACAACGGTACGCTGGACGGGCGGATCGAACTCATGGGGGCGGGCGACAGCCTGATCAATGCCGGGTTGATCACCATCACGGATCCGGGGACGGCGCTTGCGGTGAGTAACCTCGCCTTCGCCGGCACATTCACCCAGACCGCGCAGGGTAGGCTGGCGCTACGGGTCGACAATGCGGGCAATCGTGACGGTCTGTCCGCAATGCAGGCCAGCCTCAACGGGACCTTGCGTGCGGTGCTGCAGCCGGGGCTCTATCAGTCGTCCACGACCTACACCGGCGTCGTGCAGACCACCGCCGCGATCACGGGCCAGTTTGCCAGCGTCATCTCGTCGTCGGCCTTCTTCAACGCGACCGCGACCTACAATGTCAATTCGGTCGACCTGATATTGACGCGCCAGGGTTTTGGCGCCGTCGCGGGTGAGACCCAGAACCAGCGCGCGATCGGCAATGCGCTCGAGGCCGGCTATTCGACAGCGCTGACCGGCGCCACCGCGACCTTCTACGCGCAGTTGCTGCAGGCGGGTTCGCTGCGCGTGCTCGACCAGCTCTCGGGCGAGGGCACCAGCGGCACCCAGAACACCGCGTTCAATTCGGGCGTGCTGTTCGGCCAGACCATGGAGGGCCAGATGGAAGCCTGGCGCGCCGGCAACCGCGGCGGCGTCGCCAGCGACGCTGCGCTTGGCTACGCTGCGGAGCAACCGCGCGGCCCGGCTGCGTCGGCGTTCGCGGCCCTGAAGGCGCCGGCGATGGCGCAGCCGCGATGGAACGCCTGGGCCGCAGGCTTCGGTGCCGGGCAGCAGCTGGCGGGCGATGCGAGCGTCGGCAGCGCGAGCCTCAGCAACCGCGCCGCCGGCGGCGCGATGGGGGGCGATTACCTCGTCAATCCCGATCTCCTGCTGGGCATGGCGGCCGGCGGCTCCAGCGCGACTTTCTCCGTCGATGATCGCGCGACGTCGGGCAGGCTCGAGGGTGGCCATGTCGGCGCCTATGCGATGCAGCGGTTCGGCGCCAACTATCTCTCGGCGCAGATCGCCTATAGCCATTTCAGCAACACCACGACGCGGACCATCACCGGCGTCGGCACCACCGAAACCGCGCAGGGGTCATTCGGGAGCGACCAGCTTGGCGGAAGGCTGGAGATCGGCCGCTCCTTCGACTTCGGCATCACTGCGGTGACGCCGTTCGCCGCGATCCAGGCCGCACGGCTGTGGCAGGGCGCCTACACCGAAGCCAGCACGGCCGGTGCCGCACCCGGCGTACTCGGATTGAGCTACGCCGCGCAGAGCGTCACGTCGCTGCCGACGTTCCTCGGCGCCAAGTTCGACGGTCGCGTCGCGTTCGGCAACGGCATGGTGTGGAGCCCATTCGTGCACGCCGCCTGGGTGCACGAATTTCGGCCGTCGCGCACCATCACGGCATCGTTGGTCACCGTGCCGGTGTCGGCGTTCACGATCGCCGGCGCGAGTGCCGCCTCCGACTCGGCACGGCTCGATCTCGGCTCGCGCCTGGCGCTCAATCGCTGGTGGGAGGTGTCGGCGCGCGTCACCGGCGAATTCTCGAACCTCGGTCAGAGCTATTCCGGGATGGGGGCGCTGAAGGCGAGTTGGTGAGGACGCGGCGAAAGACTCGGTCGATCCAGCCCCCGATCGAGTCTTGCCGTCGTGCCGCCAGCTCGCCGGACGCCCTTCTTCGTCGGCACGTTCTCACAAATCCTGCCGTGTCAGCCGCCCGTTCGCAACCATCGGCCGGGCGGCCGGCTTGCTCGTGGCTTCGGCACCGGTCAGCGCCATCGTCGCCACGCTGACCACGCGTGCGACCACGTCCTCGACGTCGTCGAGGTCGCACTTGCCTTCCGACAGTTTCGTCAGCCGCTCGCTCTCGCGGATGGTGTGGTGCGCCATGGCGAGCGCGAAGTTGAGGCCCCAATAGATCTCGACGTCGCTGCGGTCGGGCAGGGACCTGCGCATCGCGCCAGCAAACTTGCGCAGATGATCGATCTCGCGGTTCTTGATGCGGCGGATCGGCGGCACGGATTCGATCGAGGCGCGGATCATGAAGCGCGCCGCCGTCGAGCGCTGGTTCTCGGGGCCGAGGCAGYCGCGCAAGGTCGGGCCGACGAGGGCGCGCAGGATCACCTCGATCGGCGCGCGGCCGCCGCCTTGTTCTTCCGCCGCCTTCAGTTCCGCCAGGCGCACTCGATTGAGCGCGATGCTCCGCGTCACGAACAGCTCCGCGATCAATTCGTCCTTCGAGCCGAAATGATAGTTGACCGCAGCCAGGTTGACGTTGGCCTCCGCGACGATGTCGCGCAGCGTCACGTCGCCGAAGCCGCGATCGGCATAGAGCCGTTCGGCGGCGGCGAGAATGGATGACCTCGTATGATCGCTGGCCATGACTTCGACACCTCGTCATTCCGGGGCGACGCGTCAGCGTCGAACCGGAATCTCACACCACAATTTCGGGATTCCGGGTTCAGCCCTGCGGGCTGCCCCGGAATGACGTTGTGGCGGGGAGTTGCATTTCAAACACTTGTATGAAACTATCGTTTGAAGGCCGGAAAAAGTCAATCCGCTTGATGGAATTGAGCCGCGGTCGCGGCGATGGTTCCCTCGGTGCTCGCATGCTGGCGCATTCGCGCTTGCGGGCACCGCGAGGCGGGAGGACAGTCCGGCGTAAAACAGGTTCGCAAAAGAGAGACCGAGGAGCGTCCCATGGATTTCGATCTGTCCCCCAAGCAGAAGGAATGGCTCGACCGCGTGCAGTCCTTCATGACCAAGCATGTGCGTCCGGCGGTGCCGATCTACAATGAGCAGGATCACAGCGGCGAGCGTTGGAAGGTGATCCCGGTCCTGGAGGACCTCAAGAAGAAGGCGAAGGCCGAAGGCCTCTGGAACATGTTCATGCCGCCGAACGAGCATGAGGACGACGAATTCCGCGGCGCGGGACTGACCAATCTGGAATACGCGCTGCTGTCGGAGCAGATGGGCCACATCTCCTGGGCCTCGGAAGTCTTCAATTGTTCCGCGCCCGACACCGGCAACATGGAAGTGTTCATGCGCTACGGCACCAAGGAGCAGAAGCGCAAATGGCTGCGCCCGCTGATGGACGGCGAGATCCGCTCGGCCTTCCTGATGACGGAACCGGCGGTGGCTTCGTCTGACGCCACCAACATCGAGACCCGCATCGAGAAGGACGGCGATCACTACGTCATCAACGGCCGCAAATGGTGGTCGTCCGGCGTCGGCGATCCCCGCTGCAAGATCGCGATCCTGATGGGCAAGACCGATTTCAAGGCGGCCAAGCACCAGCAGCAGTCGCAGATCCTGGTTCCGCTCGACACCCCCGGCATCAAGGTCGAGAAGATGCTGCCGGTGTTCGGCTTCGACGATGCGCCGCATGGCCACGCCCAGGTGCTGCTCGAGAACGTGCGTGTGCCGAAGGAGAACATCCTGCTAGGGGAAGGCCGCGGCTTCGAGATCGCGCAGGGCCGCCTCGGTCCGGGCCGCATCCATCACTGCATGCGCACCATCGGCAAGGCCGAGGAGGCGCTGGAGAAGATGGTGAAGCGGCTGATGTCGCGCACCGCCTTCGGCAAGAAGATCGTCGAGCATTCGGTGTGGGAGCAGCGCATCGGCGAGGCCCGCACCAACATCGAGATGACGCGTCTGCTCTGCCTCAAGGCCGCCGACATGATGGACAAGGTCGGCAACAAGACCGCGCAGGCCGAGATCGCCATGATCAAGGTCGCCGCCCCCAACATGGCGCTGAAGATCATCGACGAGGCGATCCAGGCCTTCGGCGGCGCCGGCGTCTCGGACGAGGCCGGTCTTGCCAAGGACTATGCCGGCATCCGCACGCTGCGTCTCGCTGACGGTCCGGACGAGGTGCACAATCGCGCMATTGCCAGACTTGAAGTTCGGAAGTATGCCAACTCTCCTACGCACTAAAATGGGGAAGGGCACAAGCCGCTCTCCACGCCGTCATTCCGGGATGGTCCGAAGGACCAGGCCCGGAATCTCGAGATTCCGGGTTCGCCTCTTCGAGGCGCCCCGGAATGACGGACAAAAGAATTGAGGGAGCGTCATCGTGGCTGACGGCGTCAGGAAAGACGAAGAGTTCTCGGGCACCAAGCCGGTCGAGGATAGGCATCGCTTCGACGAGCTGCGGCTCGAGGCCTGGATGCGCGATCACGTCGAAGGCTATGAGGGGCCGCTGGTCGTCCTCCAGTTC
Source organism: Bradyrhizobium sp. P5_C11_2 (assembly GCF_054049755.1). Classification (NCBI taxonomy): domain Bacteria; kingdom Pseudomonadati; phylum Pseudomonadota; class Alphaproteobacteria; order Hyphomicrobiales; family Nitrobacteraceae; genus Bradyrhizobium; species Bradyrhizobium sp. P5_C11_2. The sequence goes on along the minus strand of NZ_JBFULT010000533.1, from coordinate 733 downwards.
AAGGGCGGCCAGTCCAATCCGACCTACCGGCTGAACACGCCGAAGCGTTCCTACGTGATGCGCAGAAAACCGTTCGGCAAATTGCTGCCCTCGGCGCATGCGGTCGACCGTGAGTACCGCGTCATCGCAGCGCTTGGAAAGCAGGGCTTTCCGGTCGCGCACGCCTATGCGCTGTGCCAGGACGACAGCGTCATCGGTGCGGCCTTCTACATCATGTCGATGGAAGAGGGCCGGGTGTTCTGGGATCCGTCGCTGCCGAGCCAGACGCCGGAGGATCGCCGAAAGATATTCACCAGCAAGATCGAGACGCTGGCGAAACTCCACATGTTCGACCCCACCGCGATCGGTCTCGCCGACTTCGGCAAGCCCGGCAATTATTTCGCGCGCCAGATCGACCGCTGGACCAAGCAGTACCGCGCCTCCGAGACCCAGCACATTCCGGAGTTCGAGAAGGTCGCCGAATGGCTGCCGAAGACCGTGCCGGAGCAGGCCCGGGTCTCGATCGTCCATGGCGACTATCGCCTCGACAACATGATTTTCCACCCGACGGAACCACGCGTGCTGGCCGTGCTGGACTGGGAGCTGTCKACGCTCGGCGATCCCATGGCCGACTTCACCTATCTGTTGATGCAATGGGTGATGCCGGGATTGCACGGTGTCGATCTCAAGGCGCTGAACATCCCGAGCGTCGAAGAGGCCGCGCAGATCTACTGCAACGCGACCGGGATGAGCG
>NZ_JBFULT010000532.1:0-5278 GCF_054049755.1 Bradyrhizobium sp. P5_C11_2 | reverse complement strand
GGACGAGCTGCGCACCGGGCCTGCCTTCACCGCCAACACCCGTAGCGCGAGCGGCTTGCCGGAGGCGCGCGCCGCGATCTCGAACACCGAGATCGGGCCGGCCGCATCGAGCAACTGGAAATCGGGGAAGATCAGGATGCCGATCATGGTTGTGTCCGAAATTGAGGGAATTACGCCATTTTGGACAGGAGGGCATCATGCCAGTTTGCCGGCGTCAAGCTCTTCATTGGAGGTTCTCATGTCGGCACCGCTCCAGATCGGTCTTTTGGTGTTTCCGCGCGTCACCCAGCTCGATTTCACCGGGCCCTTGCAGGTGTTCTCGTCCGTGCCAGGCGCCAAGCTGCACCTGATCTGGAAGCGCATCGAACCAGTGCCGAGCGATTCCATCCTCACGCTGACGCCGACCATGACGTTCGCCGATTGCCCGCAACTCGACGTGATCTGCGTGCCCGGCGGCTTCGGCACAAACGACCTGCTTAATGACGAGGAGGTGCTCGACTTCCTGCGCAGGCAGGCCGAGGGCGCCAAATACGTCACCTCGGTTTGCACGGGAGCGCTGGCGCTCGGCGCCGCCGGCCTGTTGAAGGGCTACCGTGCCGCGACCCATTGGAGCGCGATGGAGATGCTTGCCCAGTTCGGCGCGACGCCAACGAAGACGCGCGTCTGCGTCGACCGCAACCGCATCACCGGCGGCGGCGTCACCGCGGGGATCGATTTCGCGCTGACACTGGTGTCGATCCTGGTCGACCGCACCACGGCGGAAGCGATCCAGCTCGGGCTCGAATATAATCCGGCACCGCCGTTCAATTCGGGTTCGCCCGATACTGCGCCGGCCGAGGTACTGGCGTTGCTGAAGGAGCGCGGCGCGCCGAACCAGGCCCGCCGCCTCGAAGCGGTCAAGCGGGCGGCTGAACGGGTCATGTAGCTTCGCGCATCAACACTGCTCTCGTGTCCCGGACGCGGTGCAGCGTGCAACGCTGCGCCGCCGAGCCGGGACCCAGGGGCCGCAATCTGGGTCCCGGCTCAGCGCAGCAGCGCAAAGAGCGCTGCACCGCGTCCGGGACACGCAACTCATCACAACAGAAAAAGGCCGCCCGGTTTCCCAAGCGGCCTTTCCTGTCTTACGACGGCTGCACATTTCATCGGGCGATTTCGGACCTTCCAGACCGGGGGCCTATCTCCCGATCGAGTCCTGGTCGGCGGCCGCTGCATTTCGGGACAGTCGCGAACTGTTGCCCGAACCGAACGCGATGGTCTCCCATCTCCGTAAGATGGGATCATTGAGCCGCATCGTTCACATGAACGCAATAAGCGCGCAGGCGGCATCCCCGCTGTTCCCGTTGTCCACAGCGGCAACAGCCGGATGCGAATGCATCCAACGCAAACGATCTGAAGCTGCGATATGCGCGAGCCTAGCCGGGTGTCCAGGGCTGGTAGTCGCCGGTCGCCTTCGGCCGCTTGCCGCTGGCGAGCGTCGAGCCGGACGGCCGATAGGCGTTCGGCGTGCCGGTCGGATTCGGCTGGTGCGGCTTTTGCCATTCGCGCGGCTGGTAATCCTCGTCGGTCGGCGGCACGTCGACGACATGGTGCATCCAGCCGTGCCACCCCGTGGGAATGCGGCTGGCTTCCGCATAGCCGTTATAGACCACCCAGCGCCGCTCGAAGCCTAGCGTCGGGTCGATCGCCCCGCCGCGGGTGCGATAATAGCGGTTACCCTGCTCGTCCTCGCCGACCAGCTCTCCGTACCGCCTGGTCCAGAGTTGGGTGCCAAAAGTCTGGCCATTCCACCAGGTGAAGAACTTGAGGAAGAACTGTTTCATGCGGCAAGGGCCCTGCTTCGTGGGGCCCTGATGCCATCCGGGCGACCAAATGTCCAGTTCGGCGGGTGCGGCTGTGCCCCACGCAAATCCGTGACCCGCCGCAAATCGGACGCGATCCGTTCATGCCGGGTACAGCGGCCACGTGGAAACCTGCTCTCCCACGCGCACACCGGCGTGAACCTAGGAACCACGGTCCTTGCGAGGGGTTTGTTTCCGGGAAAAGGAGTTTGAACATGAGCAGTCTGAGAATTTTGAGCGCCGCTGCGGCACTGGCGCTGGTGCTTCCGTTGGCGACACCGAGCTTCGCGCAGGGCCATGGCGGCCGCGGCGGTGGAGGCGGCGGCGGCCATTTCGGCGGCGGTGGCGGTGCTCACTTCGGCGGTGGCGGCGGCGCCCGAATGGGCGGTGGCGGCTTCGCTGGTCCGCGGATCGGCGGTGGCGGCGGTAATTTTGCGGCTGGCGCAGCGGTGCGTCCCAGCATCGGCGCCGCGCCGGCCTTCAGCGGCGGTGGCGGTCGTAGCTTCGCAGCCGCCGGCAGCAATTGGCAGGGGCGCGGCGGCAACTGGCACGGCGGCGGCTGGCGTCGTCACGGTGGCGGCTTCTGGCCCGGCGTCGCGGTCGGCGCTGCGATCGGCGGCCTCGGCTCATACGCCTATTACGGCGGAGGCTATTACAACGATCCCTACTACTATGGCGACGACAGCTATTATGACGAACCGTCAGTGGCGGTCGTGCCCGACAGTGGCGGCGACTCCGCGGCCTATTGCGCGCAGCGCTACCAGTCCTACGACCCGGCCTCGGGCACCTATCTCGGTTATGACGGCCTGCGTCATCCCTGCCCGTAAGACGGTCTGAAGCAATCGATCCGAAATTCGATCCGGAATTCGATTCATGGGCGGCGCCGACAATCATCGGCGCCGCCCATGCGTTTTGGCCGGCTGCTTCCGGATCTCCAGCTTGCGAGAGAGTTCGAGCCTGCGTCGCTCGCGGGCCGTCAGCGGCTCGCCCTCGACGACGGACGACTGAGTGCACCGGAGTCGCGAACACGGCGGCTGCTTGCCTCGTGACGCCTTGTGGCTGTCCTTCCACTTTGTCTCAATCTTTCATCGAGATGCGGTCGCCGGGAACTCCACTTATGCACTGCACCGTGCATACCTCCTCCGATCCAATCCAAAATTGACCCGGCATACGATTCGCCTATATCACCAACCACTGTGGGGACTTCGATCTACTGGGAAATGTCATGCCGCGTATCCTCGTGGTAGACGACGATCCGATGGTCGGTGCGACCATCGAGGTCCTCCTCCAACGTCAGGGCTTCGAGGTCACGCTGGCCGACGGAGGCGAAACGGGACTCGCTGCGCTGGAAGCGCAGCCGTTCGACGTGATGCTGGTCGACATCTTCATGCCGCATATGCGCGGCTTCGAATCCATCCGGATCTTTCACGAGCGCGCGCCCGCGATTCCCTTGATCGCGATGTCCGGTTACGCCTTTGCGTCGGCCGCCTCGCCCTCCCCCGATTTTCTCCGCATGGCGCTGGAACTCGGCGCGGCCCGGTGCCTGCGCAAGCCGTTCACGCCAGACGCCCTGCTGACCACGATCCGGGAATGCCTCGCCCCTCCGGGCGGGAGCGCACAGCCGAAGGACAAGAAAGAAGCCCCTTGATTCCCTCGCAGCGCGTCATTCTCGGTGCTGGACTTGCAATCCTCCTGATCATCACCGCCGCCTCGATCGGACTCGACGTCAAGTCGCGGTCCGATGCCGCATGGGTCAATCACACCGTCGAGGCGCTGAAGAAGATCTCGGACGTGCGCCTGCTGCTTCGCCAGGCCGAGAGCGCCGCGCGCGGCTTCGAGATTTACCGGACCAGCAGCTTCGCCGACGAGTTTCGGGCGACACAGGACAGGATCGTGCCAATCCTCGACGACCTCGAACGCGCGGTGCGGGACAATCGCGACCAGGCCGAACTGGTGAAGACGACCGTGCCACTGGTCAGGCGGCGGTTCGATATCGCGGCCGAGGCGATGCGGCTGCGCACCGCAGATGACCAGGCCGGCATTGCAGAACTTYAGGGCAAGGCCGAAGGCCGCGGTCTGATGGACGTGATCGTGGCCAATCTCGACCGGTTGGCCACCGAGGAAGAGAAACTGCTGGCCGGCCGCGAGGCGAATTCCCGCCGCACCGGCATCGTCCTGCTCGGCATCGATGTGATCGGCGCGCTGGTGATCCTGCTGCTGGTCGCAATGCTGATGCGCGAGAGCCGGCGCACCACTGTGGAGCTCCAGAGCTCGCTGCACGAGACGCAGGTGGCGAAGGAAGCGCTCGAGGCGGCCGTTGCCGAGCGCACCGAGCACCTTGTCGCCGCGCATGACGAGCTTCGGCTGTCAGTCAACGTGCTCCAGAGCACGTTCCGCAGCATGGCGGAGGCGGTGCTGGTCATCGACAGCGAGAGCGACGTGCTTTTGTCCAATCCGGCCGCGGAGCGCATGCTGCTGCACCGCACCGGCATGAACCTGCGCAATCTGCAGGCGCTGTCCGACGTCTTCGATGGCGACGGCGTCACGCCGCTCAAGGCCGAAGAGCTGCCCTCGGCGCGCGTGCTGCGTGGCGAGCAGTTCGAGAACCTGGAGATGATCGTCCGCCCCCACAGCGGCAATCCGACCCGTCATCTCATGATCAGCGGCCGGCCGATGCGGGACGCGCAGGGCGATATCTCCGGCGCAGTGCTGGTCTATCACGACGCCACCACCTCGCGAGAGACCGAGCGGCAATTGCAGCAGTCGCAGAAGCTGGATGCCATCGGCAAGCTGACCGGCGGCGTCGCGCACGATTTCAACAACATGCTGACCGTGATCTCCGGCAACACCGAGACGCTGGTGGCGAGCCTGAACGACCAGCCCGAGCTCCAGCGCACGGCGCGCCTGATCGACGATGCCGCCGAGCGTTGCGCCGAGCTGATCCAGCATCTGCTGGCGTTCGCGCGCAGGCAGCCGCTCGAGCCGCGCAATGTCGAGATCAACGCCGCGATATCAGACATCGCGAAGCTCTTGCGCCCCACCCTCGGCGAGCAGATCCAGATCGAGACCGTGCTCGAACCGGGACCGATGACCTCGCACATCGATCCCTCCAGGCTCACCAACGCCGTGCTCAACATGGCCATCAACGCCCGCGACGCCATGCCGAACGGCGGCAAGCTGCTGCTCGAGACCCACCGGGTCGTGCTCGACGAGGCCTATGCGCAGGCCAATCTCGACGTGCGGCCCGGCCCCTACGTGATGCTTGCGGTCAGCGACACCGGCACCGGCATGCTGCCCGGCGTCCAGGAGAAGGCGTTCGAGCCGTTCTTCACCACCAAGGAGGTCGGCAGAGGAAGCGGCCTCGGCCTCTCCATGGTCTACGGCTTCGTCAAGCAGTCCGGCGGGCACATCAAGATCTACAGCGAGGAAGGCCACGGCAC
>NZ_JBFULT010000531.1:0-5295 GCF_054049755.1 Bradyrhizobium sp. P5_C11_2 | reverse complement strand
CTCCGGAGCCGTGCGCGACGCGAGACGCGCACGGGGATTTCTTATCGATTCGAATTCTCCGCAGCAATGAACGGGCGTTCATAGGTCGGCGGCGTTTGGTTTCTCCACGGCGGGCGTAGCCACCGGCACCGCGGCGCCGTTGCCCTTCCCCGTCACGGCGCCGACCAGCGCTTTCACGGGATCGTCACCCGGCGCAAAACCGCTCTGGCGCAGGATCTCGTCGATCATCGGACGCAGCGCGTGCACCTTGAGGAGTTCGCCGGCAAGCCCTTCGCCGAAGCCGACATTGCCGCCGCCGACGCCATTGCCGCCGAACGCGCCGCCGGTGTGCAGGATGCGGACGTCCTTGAGGTTTCCGATCGGCCTGACCATCTCGGCCAGCGCCGAGGGCATGGTCTCGATCCGCTTCTTGGCGAGCTCGAAATCGATCACGTTGGCGCCGAGCTTGTTCTGCGCCTCGTTCTTGAGCGTGATGATCGCGGCCTCGGCCTCGCCGATGTTCCTGACGCCGACCGCCTTGATCTTGTTGGACTCGGCTTCCGCCGTCGCCAGCGTCTTGGTGGCCTCGGCGCGATCGAGCGCCGCCTTCTTCTCGGCTTCGGCCGCCACGATCACCTCGGTCGATTTGCGTTCGGCCTCGGTGCGTGCCGCCAGCACCTGGGTCAGGCGGGCTCGGTCGGCGACCTCGACAGCGCGCGCGGTGACGACCTTTTCCTCCGCGGACACAGCGAGCGCTTCGGCGGTCTTGGCCTCCGCCACGGCTTCCGAGGTCTGCTTGCTCTTGGAGGCGATCTGGATCTCGTTCTCCTGGGTCGCGATCTGGATCTCGCGCTGGGCGTCGGTCTTGCGCTTGTTGATCGCCAGATCCGACTCGATCACTGCGGTCTCCTTGACCTGCTTGGCGCCAGCCTCCTTCTCGGCGACCGCGCGGTCGGTATCGATGCGGGCGTTCTCCTCGGTCAGGCGCGCGGTCTGCGTCGCGGTCGCGACCTCGGCGCGGGTGCTCGCGGTCTTGTTGGCGATGTCGCGCTCCTGGGAGAGCTCGGCCTCCTTCTTGGTGCGTTCGATGGTCAGGGTCTGCTGCCGCGCCTCGAGGTCCTTTTGCGCGATCGCCACCTCGTTGTCGCGCACGATCGAGTTGCGGTCGCGCCGGCGGGTCTCGGTGACGGTCTTCAGCTGGGTCAGACCTTCGGCGTCGAAGAAGTTTTCGGGATTGAAGAACTTCACATCCGTCTGATCGAGCTTGGTCAGCGATACCGATTCAAGCTCGAGACCGTTTGACTTGACGTCCGACTCCACGGTCGCCTGCACGTGCTTGACGAAATCGCTGCGCTTTTCCTGCAGCTCCAGGATGGACATGGTGGCCGCCACCGAACGCAGGCCGTCGACGAATTTTGCTTCGACCTGGTTACGCAGGGCTTCGGCGTCATTGGTCAGCGCGCCCAGCGTCTGGCTCGCGAGCGCAATGCTTTCATCGTCGGGGCGGACGCGCACGTAGAACTCGGCGACGATATCGACCCGCAAGCGGTCCTTGGTGATCAGGGATTCCCGCTCCTTGCGCTCGACGGTGAGCCGCAGCGTCTTCAAATTGACGCTGGCATAGGAGTGGAAGATCGGCAGGATCATGGCGCCGCCGTCGAGCACGACCTTCTTGCCGCCGAGGCCGGTGCGCACGAAGGCCTCGTCGCGCGTGGCGCGCTTGTAGAGGATGGTGAAGACGATCCCCAGGACGACGATCAGCGCGACGCCGATCATGGCCGGGACTGCTATGTCGAACATGACTTTCTCCAATAATGACTTGCTAGCTGCTTAGAGGTGGCTTGAACGGTTTGAGTTCATCGTCGGCCTTGACCGCCACGAAACGGGTGCCGACGCGATCGACCAACAGGACCATGGTTCCTTGCGACAAGGGCGAAGACGAAGGGGCAGCAACCGCCCAGACGAAGTGCCTGTTACCGTGGACGTCGGCGACGCTGACGCGGCCCGGCGGCCCCTGGTCGAGCGGACCGATGACGACTTCACCGACGCGGCCAACGAGATCGCCGAGGCCGACGGCGTAGCTTTCATCCCTGGGAATGACCCGCGCGATGGCGCCGCTCGCGGCGCGGACCAGTGGAACCGAGACGACGATCGCCCCGACCGAGGCGAGCGTCGCCGGCAAGGGACCCGCGACCATCCGCGCGATGTCCTGGATCAGGAAGCCGGTGATGGAGAAGGCGCCGAGCAGCAGCAGCAGGAAGATCAGCAGCGGCACGCCGCCGACATTGATCCAGGAAATGGCGTTGATCACGCCATTGTCGCTGGGGTGGCCGAAATCGATGTTGGTGCCGAGCATCTCGCTCAGGGAGGCCCCGACCAGCATCGAGACCACCTCGACGGAGCCGACGATGACGATCATGGCCGCCGCGATCGCGAACGGCCTGACCTCCGGCGCCATCACATGTTCGAGCAGTGCGCTCATGACACATTACTCAGGAGCGCGACTTCAACCGAGCCAGCCGCGCTGCAATCTCCTTGTCGCGATGCAACGTGCTGAGCTCGTCGATGTCGCTTGAATATGGAATCGCGGCCGGAACGCCGGTGGCACGCGCCACCGCCCTGCCCGCGCGCAACGCCTTTGCCGCCGCAGCAGCGCCGCCCTGTTTCCGGGGCGAACCGGAAGCCTGGTGACTGGCAGCCACCTCACTCTTCTCGAGATCGGCGCGGCGCTTTTCGGCATCCTGAAGCGCCGACAGCACGGCGCGCAGGGACGTGACGGACTGCTCGATCTTCTCGTTGTTCTCGTCGATGGCGCGGGAGAGCACCTCGAACTGCGCTTCCAGATCCATCTGGCGCGCGATGCCGGCGCGCGCGAGATCATCACGCCCGTCCGCGATCACGCTCTCGATCTTGGCGGTGAGATCGGTCATCTCGCGCTCGATCTCGGTACGCCGCGCGTTGAGCCGGTATTCCTCGGCGCGCGCGGATGCGAGCRCATCGCGGGCCTCGCCCTCGGCGCGCTCGATCTCGCGGATGGCCTGTCCGACCACCGCAAGCTTGTTCTTGCCTTCCGCCTGCTCGATCGCGTCATAGGCGATGCCGGCGATCAGGCGCCCGACCCGGGACAGGAAATTGTCGGGGGCGGCAGCAATGGTATCCATGGCATTCTCCTCCTCTGGCAGACTGTTCGGCGTGACGCCGTAGTGAACCTCGAAACCGTCGTCGGTGCGGATCAGGTGCGCGGGCGCGCTCTGCCCCCAGCCCTCGGCATAACCGGCGTAGTCGAAGGGCACGCTGAAGCGCCCCTGCACGGTCGCAATCGAAATGGTGGCCGGCCCCTTGATCTTGGCGAGCTTGTCGTCGAGCGGCAGGCGGCGGCCTCCCGCCGCGCGATAATCGGCGCGGTCGCGCAGGCCCAGCGTCACCAGCCGCGACGGCAGCGCGGTCTGCTTGCGGATCGGCTCGTAGGCGTGGGCATGCAACAGGACGACGTTGGACCCCACGTTGTGGCTCCGCGCGACCTCGTCCAGAATTTCCATCATGCGGTCATAGGCCTCGAACGTCGCCTCCATCGCGGCCTTGGCGGCCGGGTCGGGGGCAAGCCGGTAACGCAGCGCGGACGGCGCGTTTCGGGGCGACGGGCTCATGGAAAGCACTAAAGCACCATTTTGGTGCTTTAGGAAGGGGAAGCGCAATCACGTTCCACTGATCCTTGGGCACTCTGGGGATTAGTCGCGGTGGCTCGGGTCCACGTTCAAGGCGGCGGATCACCCCTAGATCACGGCCGATCAAGACTTCTTGCACGCGCGGGTTGCAATTTAAGACGAGTTGGAGGGAGCCATGCCACGGCGCCCTCTCCACGAAGCGGCGCTTTCTCAATCTCGCTGTTGCGTGGCCCCCTCATCCTGAGGTGCGAGCGATGGGGCACGGTGCGCCTCATCGGGAGCCTCGAAGGATGAACGGCCGGGATGCCGCCGGGCCGTTCACCCTTCGAGGCTCGCCAAGAAGGCGAGCACCTCAGGGTGACGGTGATAGGCCTTGCGTGTCACGTGTGCGCAGACGCAGATCGGCACTCTCGCGGCTCATCTCGCCCGAGCTTTGCTTGATCTCGACACCCTCTTGCCAGAGGGCGCAGGGAAGACCGGGTGCCGGCTGTAGGGTGGATTAGCGAAGCGTAATCTACCACGTCTGCCGCCGCGGCGACTGAAGAGGTGGATTATGCCGCGGACCGCGCTACGCGCAGCCGCGGGATAATCCACCCTACGGACCATCACGGCCGCCGGCACACCAGATCGATCTCGATCAGCGCGTCATAGGCTAAGCCCGTGACACCGACGCAGGTGCGGGCCGGCAGCCGGCCGGGCGCAAAGTAGGTGCGATAGGTCTCGTTCATCGCCGCGTAGTCTTCCTTGAAGCGCGTCAGATAAATGCGCGCCATCACGACGTGCTCGAGGCCGAGATCGAGACCTCTGAGGACCACTTTCAAATTCTCCATCACCGCGTGGGTTTGCGCGACGATGCCGTCGGGCAGCACGCCCGGCGCTTGCGGCGTGTCCGGCATCTGGCCGGTGACGAAAACAAAACCGTCGGTCTCGACGGCGTGGCTGAAGGGCGCGACCGGCTTCGGTCCGCCGCTAATCATGTGGAATTTCACTTGAGTTGTCCTTGCGGTTGAGGCGCGTCMTGAAACAGACGCTTGCTGATGATGGCGTGCACGCCCCAATTGCCGTCGACGACCTGGGTGACGCCGAAATCGACGGCCGCCGACATCAGCGCGATCGCCTCGTCCTCGCTGAGACCTTTCACGTTCATCAGGAAGCGCCGCATCTTGCGGAAGGCGTCCTTCATGGCGAGGTCGAGCGAGGATTTTGCGTAGACCTCGCTCTGGCCCTGCGCGCCGAACTCGGCGAGATAGTTGGGATGGCTGAAGCCGGTCAGCACCCAGTCGGTGGCGGTCTCGATCAGGGGATAGCTGAGATCGGCGAAGGGCCGGCCGGCGAGGTCGGCCTTCTTGTGCAGAATCACCTCGAACGTGCCGGTCATCGAGCATTCGATCGCGGTGCCGCTCAGTTCGCCGTCGCCCTGGGCTGCGTGGGGATCACCGACCGACAGCAGCGCGCCGGGGACGGAGACCGGAAGATAGACGGTCGCCCCCTTCCCCAGCCGCCAATTGTCGAGATTGCCGCCGAAATAGGACGGCGGCACGGAATCGATGAAATCGACCTCGCGCGGCGCCACCGCGATCACGCCGAAATGCGGACGCAAGGGAATGCGGATGCCGTCGAGCACGGCGTGGCGGCGCTTCACCGTGCCGCG
>NZ_JBFULT010000530.1:0-9602 GCF_054049755.1 Bradyrhizobium sp. P5_C11_2 | reverse complement strand
GCTCGGCGCTGCACCCGTGGTCACACCAGGCGCAGCGTTGTTGCGCGGCGTCACGTCGCGCATGCCGGGAGGCGCCGCTGGATTGGTCGGCGGAGCCTGCTGGGCGGTCTTCGTCGCCGGCTCATTGCTGGCCTGGTTACCGGTGGTCGAATTGTTCAAGCCATAGAACACGGCGCCCAGCACCAGGGCGATAGCCACGGCAAACAGCGCGACCTTGCCGCTGGAGGCGGGGCCTTCGCCCAGCTCCGGGTCCGCCTGGAGGTCGGCATCCCGGCGCGCCGCACGGAGATACTCATCGTCGGCGAAGTTGGGGCGATACGGATCGTTGGGAAAACGGTCATCAGCCATCGATTGGGTCTCCTCGATTATTGCGCCCAGACAATCCATAGATGCGAGATTCTGTTCCGCCCTCCTTGATGCTTTCGTCGCATGTTGCCCTCGCGCGAGGAATCGGGAACCTGTTCATTTTGGAACCGTGCGCGTCGGTTCCATCGAAGGGGAAGGGAACAAGGCGATGTGGAGCTTGCCGCCGAGCGATAGCGTGCTGCATCTGTTGTCGCTGGTCGCGGTCGCAGCGCAAGGCATGACCGCCGCGCTCGCGGCCGGCCGCCGGAGCATGGACTGGCTCGGCGTCTGCTTCCTCGGCTGTATCACCGCGCTCGGCGGCGGCACGTTGCGCGATCTCTTCCTCGGGCACTATCCGCTGGCCTGGGTCGCTCATCCCATCTACCTCGCGCTGGCCGGCGGCGCGGCCTTCCTGACCATCCTGATCGCGCGGCTCGTGCACAGGCTGAAGGTGGCCTTCATCGTGCTCGATGCCATCGGTCTGGTCGTCTTCACCATGRCCGGCTGCGACATCGCCTGGCAGGCGGGTGCCACGCTGCCGATCGTCATCGTCTCCGGCATGGTGACCGGGTGCGCCGGCGGCGTRCTGCGCGACGTGCTCTGCAACGACGTGCCGCTCTTGTTCCGCTCGGAGCTTTACGCCAGCGTTTCGGTGGTGACGGGACTGTTCTACGCGACCGCGTTCGGCCTCAACCTCAACGCCGAGCTATGGACCATCCTCACCTTCATCCTCGGCGTCAGCTTCCGCCCGCTCGCGGTGCGCTACAAATGGGAGATGCCGAAATTCGTCTTCACGGGCGATGAGCGGTAGTTGTTCGCCTCTCCCCGCGTGCGGGGAGAGGGAATCAATTTCCCTTCCGCGCCTTCGCCACCTGCGCCGGCGTCACCAGCGCCGCGGCGTTGCCCCAGGAGTTGCGGATGTAGTTCGTCACCGCGGCGATCTGCTCGTCGGTCAATTGCCTGGCATAGGGCGGCATCTCGCCGGTGTTGGGCGCGCGCGGTGTCGTCACGGTGTGCGCGCCGTCGAGGATGATGCGCAAGGTCGAGGATGGATTGATCGATTGCAGCAGCGCGTTGGCGGGCAAAGGCGGATAGATCCGCGGCGCGCCTGAGCCGTCGGCTTCATGGCAGGCGATGCAGAGCCGCGCATAGACGGCCTGACCGGCTTTCATCTCGGCCTCGTCCGGCGGCGTCCCCGCAGGCTCGCGCCGCGCCGGCGGCAGGCTCTTCAGGTACACCGCGATCGCACGCACATCGGCGTCGCTCATCTTCGAGGTCGAGTTGACGACCACCTCGGCCATCGGCCCGTCGGCATGGCTTTTGGCGTTGCGCCCGCTTTGCAGATATTCGGTGATGTCCTCGGCGCTCCACGATTTCAGGCCGCTGCGCGCGGCGCCGTCGAGCCGCGGCGCGAACCAGCCGCCGACCTCGCTGCCGGACAAGGCCTGCGCCTCCCTGTCTGCGCCAAAATAGTTCTTCGGTGTATGGCAGGCGCCGCAATGACCGAGCCCAGTGACGAGATAGCCGCCTCTGTTCCACGCCGCGCTCTTGCCCTGGTCCGGTTCGAACAGGCCGGGCTTGAAAAAGAAATAGTTCCAGGCCCGCATCAGGCCGCGATAGCCGAACGGCCAGCGCAGCTCCGGCGGCTTGTTGCGGCTCACGACGGGCGGAAGCGTGCCGAGATAGGCCCGGATCGCCAGCGTGTCGTCCTTGGTCATTTTGGTGAAGTAGGGATAGGGGAAGGCCGGGTAGTAGTTCGATCCGTTGGGCGCGACGCCGTAGCGGAGGGCGCGGGTGAAATCGGCATCGGTCCAGACGCCGATCCCGGTCGCGCGGTCCGGCGTCAGGTTCGGCGCGTAGATTGCGCCGAAGGGCGTGTCGATCCGCTTTCCGCCCGCAAACGGCTTTGCGGCGTCAGCGGTGTGACAGCCCGCGCAGTCGCCGGCCTCGACCAGCGCCTTGCCGTAGGCGATCAGTTCCGGCGACGGCTCAGCGGCGAGGGCCGCGCTCCCAACCGCACTGCACAACGCCACCCCCACCAGAGCCAGGCCAGCCAGAATCGTCCGCATCGAAAGCCTCTCCTGCGACCAATCAACGTCGCCTGCGTGAAAGGGGCGTCAATTCGTTTCGCGACGCCGGGGGTATGGTGACACAAATTGAAAATGCCCGGCACCTTCCGGGCACTAAATTGCGATTTTTACCCGGCGCCGTCTCCGGCCCAGATTTGTGATGCGGAGCGTGAAATATCCGACATAGAGTGGCAGAGGTGGTCGGCGCGCCCTAGCTAAAAACAACGGGCAGGCAACGGCTTAAGTCGGCAAGACCCGAACAGGGCGGTAAAGAGGACATAATGGGCATCAACCAGGGTCCGATCAGTCTCGATCAGAAATACACCCAGGACACCGGACACGTCTTCACCACGGGCATCCAGGCGCTGGTTCGTTTGCCCATGGCCCAGATCCGGCGTGACCGCGCCAACGGCCTCAACACCGCAGGCTTCATTTCCGGCTACCGCGGCTCGCCGCTCGGCGGCTACGACCAGCAGCTGTTCGCCGCGCGAAAACATCTCGAGCAATACAACATCAAGTTCCAGCCCGGCGTGAACGAGGACCTGGCCGCGACCGCGGTCTGGGGCTCCCAGCAGCTCAACCTTTCGCCCGGCGCGAAATACGACGGCGTGGTCGGCATCTGGTACGGCAAGGGGCCCGGCGTCGATCGCTGCGGCGATGTGTTCCGCCACGGCAATGCCGCCGGCTCCGCCAAGAACGGCGGCGTCTTGTGCCTCGCCGGCGACGACCACGGCGCAAAGTCCTCGACCGTCCCGCATCAGTCCGACCATGCCTTCATGTCGGCGCTGATGCCTTATCTCTATCCCTCGAGCATCCACGAGATGATCGAGATGGGCCTGCTCGGCATCGCGATGTCGCGCTACTCGGGCTGCTGGGTCGGCATGAAGGTGATCACGGAGACGGTGGAGACCACCGCCGAGATCGACCTCACCGACGAGATGAAGCCCTTCATCATCCCGCCTGATTTCGAGCTTCCGCCCGGCGGCCTCAACCTGCGCTGGCCCGACGACCGCTTCGAGCAGGACCGGCGTCTCCAGGACTACAAGGGCTTTGCCGCGATCGCCTTCGCGCGCGCCAACAAGGTCAACCGCGTCACCATGGATTCCCCGAACGCCCGCTTCGGCATCATGGCATCCGGCAAGAGCTATGAGGACGTCCGGCAGGCGCTGCGCGAGCTCGGCATCACCGAGGAGGTCGCCGCCAAGATCGGTCTCCGCCTCTACAAGATCKGCATGCCCTGGCCGTTGGAGCCGGAAGGCGTGCGGCAGTTCGCGGTCGGCCTCGAAGAGATCTTCATCATCGAGGAACGGCGCGAGATCGTCGAGAACCAGGTCAAGCAGGAGCTGTTCAACTGGCGCGACGACGTCCGCCCCCGCATCGTCGGCAAGATGGACGAGCACGACAAGCGCTTCCTGACCTTCGCCGCCGAACTCAGCGTCGCCTCGCTTGCGACCTCGATCACCGAGCGGCTGCTTCGACTTAATCTCAACCCCGAGATCGCGGAGATGCTCCGCGTCAAGGCCGACTGGTTCAACGGCCGCCAGGCGACCCAGATGCAGGCGGTCGCGCCCGTCTCCCGCACCCCCTATTTCTGCTCCGGCTGCCCGCACAACACATCGACGAAAGTCCCCGAAGGCAGCCGCGCCATGGCCGGCATCGGCTGTCACTTCATGGCGCTGTGGATGGACCGTTCGACCGAGACCTTTACCCATATGGGTGGCGAGGGCGTGCCGTGGGTCGGCATCGCCCCCTTCACCAACGAGAACCACATCTTCGCCAATCTCGGCGACGGCACCTATTTCCACTCCGGCCTGCTCGCCATCCGTCAGGCAGTCGCCTCCAAGACCAACATCACCTACAAGATCCTCTACAACGACGCGGTGGCCATGACCGGCGGCCAGCGCCATGACGGCGATCTCTCGCCGCAGCAGATCACCTTCCAGCTCCACGCCGAGGGCATCCGCGAGATCTATCTGGTCTCGGAAGCGCCCGACACCTATCCCGCCGACACCATCGCGCCCGGCGTGAAGAAGTATCACCGCGACGAGCTCGACCGCGTCATGAGGATGTGCCGCGAGTACAAGGGCACCTCGGCGATCGTGTTCGTGCAGACCTGYGCCGCCGAAAAGCGCCGCCGCCGCAAGCGCGGCCTGATGGAGGATCCGGCGCGCCGCGTCATGATCAACCCGGCCGTCTGCGAGGGCTGCGGCGACTGCTCGGTGCAGTCGAACTGCATCTCGGTCGAGCCGCTGGAGACCGAGTTCGGCCGCAAGCGCGCCATCAACCAGTCGTCCTGCAACAAGGACTATTCCTGCGTGAAGGGCTTCTGTCCGTCGTTCGTCACCATCGACGGCGGCGCGCCGCGTCATCGCGCACCTGGCGAGCTCGCCGACATCGGCGCGCTGCCCGAGCCAGCGTCGCGTCCGACGCTCGACAAGCCCTATAACATTGCCGTCGGCGGCGTTGGCGGCACCGGCGTGCTCACCATCGGCGCGCTGCTCGGCATGGCCGCCCACATCGAGGGCAAGGCCTCGATGATCCTCGACATGTCGGGCCTCGCGCAGAAGGGTGGGGCGGTGCTCAGCCACGTCCGGCTGTCGGATCATCCGGCCGAAGTGACCTGCTCGCGCATCGTCACCGGCACGGCTGATCTGGTGCTCGCGGCCGATGAAGTGGTCGCGGTCGCCAAGGACACGATCTCGCTCTGCGACACCAGCCGCACCCGCGGCATCATCAACAGCCACGTCATTCCCACCGCCGACTTCGTCCTCAACCGCGACTTCAACTTCCAGACCCGCAAGCTGAACGGGTTGCTTGAAGAAACGGCGCTGCACAAGGACTCGGTGTTCTTCGATTTCACCAAGCCGGCCGAGCAGCTGCTCGGCGACAGCATCGCCACCAACATGATGATGATGGGCTACGCCTACCAGAAGGGCCTCTTCCCGCTGTCGGCGGAATCGATCGAGCAGGCGATCGAGGTCAACGGCGTCTCGATCAAGATGAACAAGGAAGCCTTTCGACTCGGCCGCCTCGCGGTCGCGGACCCTGCGCGCCTTGCCGACATGCTGAAGGGAACGGACGAGGTCGTGGCGCCCAAGACCCTGGACGCGATGACGCTGGACGAGATCATCGCGCATCGCGCCAAGCATCTCACCGCCTATCAGAACGGCCGGCTCGCGAAACGCTACCGCAAGCTGGTTGATCAGGTCGGCGACGCCGCCAGGCAGGGCGGCTATGACGAGGCGCTGACGCGCGCGGTCGCGATCAACTACGCCAAGCTGCTCGCCTACAAGGACGAGTACGAGGTTGCCCGACTCTTCACCGACGGCGCCTTCGAGCAGCAGCTCCGCGACCAGTTCGAGGGCGACTTCAAGTTCACCTTCAACCTCGCGCCGCCGATCCTGAGCCACGGCGTCGACGCGCTCGGCCGCCCGAAGAAGCGCGCCTTCGGCCCGTGGATGCTGAAGGCATTCAGGGTGCTCGCAAAATTCAAGTTCCTGCGCGGCACCCCGCTCGACATCTTCGGCCGCAGCGCCGACCGCAAGCTCGAGCGCGACCTGATCGCGGGCTACGAAARGGACGTCGCCACCGTGCTCGGCCTGTTGTCGCCGCTCACGATCGACACCGCGGTGGAGCTGCTCTCGCTGCCCGACCGCATCCGCGGCTACGGCCCGGTCAAGGAGAAGGCCGTCGCCGACGCCAAGGCCCGCTACGCCCAGCTCGCCGCGGACCTCGCGAGCCCGCCGCCCGCGCCAAGGCAGATCGCGGCGGAGTAGGGAAGGTCCCGATCTCGTAGGGTGGGCAAAGGCGCAAAGCGCCGTGCCCACCACCTCGCCGGAATTGCGCAAGAAGTGGTGGGCACGCTTCGCTTTGCCCAYCCTACAGACCTGCGTTTGACAAGGGTTGTGGTCGCGCGATATCAGCAACTTGCGATAGTGAAGCGCGCCGGGGGATACGGTCGTGCGCTATGCGGGGCGGCTATCGATGTCATTGCGCGGTGTCTTGATTGTGTTCTTGGCCGTCGGCGTGTTGGCGACGTTGGGGCTGTACTGGAATCAGCATGCCATCGAACGCATCATGCGCGATGGCTATGGCACCACGGGAAAGATCACGTCGGCCGAGGCCGTCTCGTCGCGGTTTCCGTTCGTGTTCGACGGAGCCTGGCCCCGCTATGTCGACGAAAACCTGTCGATCGGACTGCAATGGACCGGACGGGACGGCGTTCAACGCGAGCGCAAGGGTATCGCGGTCAGCGCCGCCTATGCGGCGCGGATCACGGTTGGCAATCAGCTCAGGCTCCTGACGATCCCCATTCAAGTCATTGACGACGATTCATCTCTTCCGGTGATTGTCGAGGATCTCGGCGACCATCTGAGCCATATCCGGTTCACGTCCAGGTTCATGCTGGCGGGAGCAGGTGTTTGCGCCGTGATTCTGGTGCTCGTGATCGGATGGCAGGCATGGTCGGCGCGTCGAAGCGGGCCGGGGCGCGCCGCAATCGCCACCGGATCGCGGCGTCCGGTTCCTTTCATCCTCGCGATGCTGACCGCCGTGATGCTTCTGTTCGGCGGCTACATGCTGGTGAACTCCTATGCCGAGCAAAGCACGTTGAAGGAGATCCTCGACCACGGCGACGAGGCCACTGCGGATATCACGCGTGCCTATGGTGAAGTGAACAAGGCCGGAGAGGCTCCGAGCTATCTCGTCACCCTGGCGTGGACGGACAAGGCCGGACAACAGCAGACCTACGGGCCGACCCATATCAGCCCGGCGTTCTGGCGCCAGATCACGCGGAACGGGGTCCAGACGGTCAGGCAGGCCAGGATCCGGTATCTCGCTGGCCGGCCGGATGCGCGGCCTCTGATCGTCGACGACGCAGCCGAAGCCCAATATCAGAACAGTTTTGGCGTGAAGGGCGGCGCGGTTTTTCTCGCTATCGGCCTGATCCTCGCCGGGGTGACAACGTTCCGCTATCGCGCGCGCCCGAGCGCGGCTTGATTGCGGGAGAGGACCGTAGGGTAGCCAAAGGCCGGGCCTACCGTACGATGTCTCGACTAACTCGCGCCTCGCAACGTTCGGAAAAGAAAAGCCGCGCCGAATGCCAGAGTCGTCGCGACAATGACCATGGCGAAAAATATGGTGAAAGCCGCTGACACGGTCGCTGCCGCGCCCACGTCCCTGTAGCAATCGATGCCAATCATCTTTTCAGTCGAAGCTTCTTCGCCAATCAAAGTGAGCTGGAACGCCACGAAGAATAGCCAAACGATGAGGCAAGTGAAGAAGTAGACGCGATTGGAGAGCAAGATCAGTGATATTGCTGCCGGGATCAGCATCAAGCCACTGAACAGAAACCAGGATGCGGGCACGCTGTTTCCGGAGTCGGCGCAGGCGGCATTAAAATGATATGAATACCAGGTCCACTGGCCATCGAGCAGAAGGCCCGACAAGACAAAGCAAGCGAAGAGAATTGACCGTCTGATCGGCACTCAGCGGATTCCTCACCGGTAGCGTCGGCCAAGGCGACTGCGGTCAGCATAGAGCAGGGCGTTCATACCGCACCTGAACGTTTTGCGCAGTTTCTCTGCAGCTCCACGGAGCCCAAACTCTGGTCACCCCATTTGAACGTGGGGATCCCGCGGGTCGGGTCCGTACTTGTTCGAGCCAACGGTGCCGGGCAGGACGCCAAGTTCAACGATTGCCCACGCAGTCAGGCCGAATGATGCGGCGTCAAGGATAACGTCCAGATCCGACATTTGTCCCACGTAGTGGCAGACCGCTGGGCCGAGGTAGAACAGCAACAACCACCAGCCGCTCTTGTTACGATCATGCAGGCGTTTCCGCCCGACCGCGATGGCAGCCACCCCAGCAAGGGCGTGACGAGAAACATCACCAAGGTGGCAATGATCCATAAAGGCCAAGAGATCGGGAGCGGCCGATGACCCTGGCCACGACACCATCCCTTGCGTTGCCCGTCGGGCAACACACCCACGCCGTGGGTCAATCCCCGCGCGCAAGTATATTCCGCTTTACCGAAATTCTGAATTGTCGTATTCATACCGTCATCTCATCCCTCTCAGAGGGGCGTATCGCGATCGTCACGAAACGCGGGGTGAGTGGCGGTGGACGCGGGCGGCGTCGGCGCGAAGGCGGTTGCAGGGCGGGTCACACCGTGAGCGAAGGCCAGCGCGCACACGACCGGTGCAGCCTGAGTACGGCAAAATCGTGTGGTCCTGACGCCCGGGGTCTGTGCGTCAAGTCTTGCGGTGATGTGGCGGCCCGACCGGGTTCGCAACCTCAGCCATCCGCAAGGCGACGGGGGCAATAGTGCATCGCTCCCCGGGGAGAGCGCGACATAAGCCGTCAAGCCACTGCGCAGGGAAGGCCGGATGTTTGGCTTCACCTGTATGCCGCTGTGCATTTGTTTCCAGCGCATTTGCGCACAGCGGACCGTGGGTGCCCAGCCGGCACCCGGTCTTCCCTGCGCCCTCTGTTCCGACAGGGCAGCAAGACGGAAGCAAAGCTCGGGCAAAACTGCCGCGAGGACGCGGGGGTGTGTCTGCAGTCGAGATGTGAGTTGAAACAGCGACGTCAGTGCCCACGAACTCCGTCATTGCGAGCGCAGCGAAGCAATCCAGCGTCTCTCCGCGGAGGCATTCTGGATTGCTTCGTCGCAAGGGCTCCTCGCAATGACGGCGATGGAGGCAGGGCGGCTTCCAATCCACCTCCCGCAGTCCGGATGATGCGGGAGTTGCGCCAAGCCGCTGCCCTCTCGCCCGACGGAATATTTCCGCGCTTGCCAATCCGGCCACCGCGGTTCAGAAAAACGGAGCAACAAGAAACGCGAGCGGAGACCTCTGTTTTGACCATCAAGGGCAAGGCCTACATTGCCGGGATCTACGAGCACCCGACCCGGCATGCGCCGGACAAATCCACCGCGCAGCTCCACGCCGAGGTCGCCAAGGGCGCGATCGAGGATGCCGGGCTCAGCAAGGACGATGTCGACGGCTATTTCTGCGCCGGCGATGCCCCGGGCGGCGCCTGGCCGATGGTGGATTATCTCGGTCTGAATACCAAAAAGCTCCGCCATGTCGATTCCACCGAAACCGGCGGCTGTTCCTACATCATCCATCTCGGCCATGCCGCTGAAGCGATCGCGGCCGGCAAGTGCTCGATCGCGCTGATCACGCT
>NZ_JBFULT010000529.1:0-5340 GCF_054049755.1 Bradyrhizobium sp. P5_C11_2 | reverse complement strand
CCACGACGTCGGCCGCAGGGTTCGTTTCGCGGATGATGCGCTCGACCTCGTCGCCGGTGCCGACCGGAACCGTCGACTTCGTCACCACGACGGTGAAGCCGGACAGCGACTGCGCGATCTCKYKCGCRGCSGCRTAGACRTAGGASAGATCGGCGTGACCGTCGCCSCGGCGCGACGGCGTGCCGACCGCGATGAASACSGCATCGGCATCGGCCACCGGCTTCGACAGGTCGGTGGTGAAGTCGAGCCGCTTGGCCTTGACGTTGGTTGCGACCAATTCGTCGAGGCCGGGCTCGTAGATCGGGATCTCGCCGCGATGGAGTGCCGCGATCTTCTTCTCGTCCTTGTCGACGCAGGTGACGTCGTGACCGAAATCCGCAAAGCAGGCTCCGGAGACCAGTCCCACATAGCCCGTGCCGATCATTGCGATTCGCATGAAAAACTCTTTCCGTTGAAGACGGATGTTCCGCTGAACACCCTAGACCATTTCTCTATCCGGCCGCACGCCCAACATTAGGGCAAGTTGCTGCGCGGGCCGAATAAATCTTGACCGCTCTGCGCTGAAACAGCGGCGGACATTTCCCGAAATAAGCGACATGCGATTGTTGCAATCTACGTATGCGATAGATACGCCGCATATGCACGCTTCAAACCATCCTCGAGCGACGTCGTCGCGCGCCAGCCGAGCTTGGCGAGCCGGCTGACATCGAGCAGCTTGCGCGGCGTGCCATCGGGGCGCGCGGTGTCGAAACTGATCTCGCCGCGATAGCCGACGATGTCGGCGACGATGCGGGCGAACTCGGCGATGGTGATGTCCTCGCCGGTGCCGATATTGACCAGCTCCGCGCTCGAATAGGTCTTCATCAGGTGCACGCAGGCGTCCGCCATGTCGTCGACATAGAGGAACTCGCGCCGCGGCGTGCCGGTGCCCCACACGACGACGCTTCTGGCGCCCGCAACCTTCGCCTCATGGAAGCGCCGGATCAGGGCGGCGACCACATGGCTCAGTTCGGGATGATAATTGTCGCCGGGACCGTAGAGATTGGTCGGCATCACGCTGATGAAGTCGGATCCGTACTGGCTGCGATAGGCCTCCACCATCTTGATGCCGGCGATCTTGGCGATGGCATAGGGCTCGTTGGTCGGCTCCAGCGGGCCGGTCAGCACCGAATCCTCGCGCAGGGGCTGCGCCGCCAGCTTCGGATAGATGCAGGAGGAGCCCAGGAACATCAGCTTCCCGGCGCCGTTTTGATGCGCGGCCTGGATCACATTGGCCGCGATCGCGATGTTGTCGTAGATGAACTCCGCGCGCAGCGTGTCGTTGGCGACGATGCCGCCGACCTTGGCGGCGGCGAGAAAGACGACCTGCGGCCGCATCCTGGCGAACCAGTCGAACACCGCGGCCTGGTTGCACAGATCGACCTCGCGCCGGTCGACCGTGAGAAGCTTCACGTCCTCGCGCGCCAGCCGGCGCACCAGCGCACTGCCGACCATGCCGCGATGGCCGGCGACGTAGACGGTCTTGCCTGTGAGCTCAAACGGTGCGTTTGCCACTGGCCGCGTCCCGTTTTGCCTCCGCCAGATCGCTCGCCACCATCTCCTCGACCAGCTCGATGAAGCTCCGCTTCGGCGTCCAGCCGAGCACCTCGCGCGCCTTGCTGGCGTCGCCGACGAGCAGATCGACCTCGGTGGGGCGGAAGTAGGTCGGATCGATCTTCACCACGGTCTTGCCGCTCGTCTCATCGACGCCGGTCTCGTCGACGCCCGCGCCGCGCCATGCGATGCGGCGGCCGACCTGCGCAAACGACAGCTCGACCATTTCCCGCACCGAGCGCATCTCGCCGGTGGCGAGCACGAAATCGTCGGGCTTGTCGGCCTGCAGGATCTTGTGCATGCCTTCGACATAGTCGCGGGCATGGCCCCAGTCGCGCTTGGCCGAGAGATTGCCGAGATAGAGCGTGTCTTCGAGGCCGACCTCGATGCGGGCGACGCCGCGGGTGATCTTGCGGGTGACGAAGGTCTCGCCGCGGATCGGGCTCTCATGGTTGAACAGGATGCCGTTGGACGCGAACATGCCATAGGCCTCGCGGTAGTTCACCGTGATCCAGTAGCCGTAGAGTTTTGCCACGCCGTAAGGCGAGCGCGGATAGAACGGCGTGGTCTCCTTCTGCGGGATCTCCTGGACGAGGCCATAGAGCTCGGAGGTCGAGGCCTGGTAGAACCGCGTCTCCTTCTCCATGCCGAGGATGCGGATCGCTTCCAAGAGCCGCAGCACGCCGATGGCGTCGGCATTGGCGGTGTATTCCGGGCTTTCGAAACTGACGGCGACGTGGCTCTGGGCGGCGAGATTGTAGATTTCGGTCGGCCGGATCTGCTGCACCAGGCGGATCAAGTTGGTCGAATCCGTCATGTCGCCGTAATGCATCAGGAACGGCACGTTGCCGACATGCGGGTCCTGGTAGAGATGATCGACCCGCGCGGTGTTGAACGAGGACGAGCGCCGCTTGATGCCGTGCACGACATAGCCGAGCGACAGCAGATACTCGGCGAGATAGGCGCCGTCCTGCCCGGTCACGCCGGTGATGAGAGCAATCCGCTCACGCATGGCCTGAAGCCTTGAAATCCTGTCAAGATGGTCCGTCGCACACGTGCCTGGCGGCGCAGCAACCCCTGCGCAGCCAGCGCGCAACCGGCCCCTTCTTGGACATATCGGCCCTCCGGGTCAACCCGGACGGGGCGCCCGGATGATCCATATGGCTCTTGGATACCAGAGCCCGGGCAGCCAGCCGAATCCAGCGTACCGGCGCCCCTCGCTGTTGGGGGCTTGCTCGAACGCCTCCTTCAGGAGCGCTGATAGTCGTCTTCAATCCGGATGATGTCGTCTTCCCCGAGATAGCTGCCGGTCTGGACCTCGATGAGTTCCAGCATGATCTTGCCGGGGTTCTCCATCCGGTGCACCGCGCCCATCGGGATGTAGATCGACTCGTTCTCGTGCACCGTCTTCACGGTCTCGTTGACSGTGACGCGGGCGGCGCCGCGGACCACGATCCAGTGCTCGGCGCGGTGATGGTGCTTCTGCAGCGACAGCCGCCCGCCCGGCTTGACCACGATGCGCTTGACCTGGTGGCGCTCGCCATTGTCGACCGACTGGTAGCTGCCCCAGGGCCGATGCACCTTGAGATGCTCCTCGGTGACCTTCGGSGCGACCGCCTTGAGCCTGGTCACCAGGCGCTTCAGGCCGTTGGCATCCTTCTGGCGCGAGACCAGCACCGCGTCSGCCGTCGCAACCACGACGAGGTCGTCGACGCCTTCGAGCGCGACCAGCGCGGCATCGGTGGTGACGTTGCAATTGCGGGARTCCTCGAACACSGCCGTGCCGTGCGCGGCATTGCCCTSCGCGTCCTTCTCCGACAATTCCCACACCGCGTGCCAGGAGCCGACGTCGGACCAGCCGCAGGACACCGGCACCACGGCGGCGCGCGACGTCTTCTCCATCACCGCGTAGTCGATCGAGATCGCCTTCRCYGCRCCGAACGCCTCCGGCTCCAGCGTCACGAAGCCGAGATCGCGGCCGGCRTTGSTGACCGCATTGGAGACCGCCTCCACGCTCGCAGCATCGACCTTGCGGTATTCGTCGAGCAGCAGGGCGGCCGGGAACATGAAGTTGCCGCTGTTCCAGAGATAGCCGGAATTGACGTAGTCGGCGGCCTTCACGGCATCCGGCTTCTCGACGAAGCGCGCGACCGCGTGCACCTCGCCCGAGATCACCTCGCCCGGGCTGATATAGCCGTATTCGGTCGCCGCCCGCTCCGGCTTGACGCCGAAGGTGACGATGCGCCCGGTGCCCGCGGCGGCAAGRCCYTCGCGGCACGCGGCGACGAAGGCGGCCTTGTCCTGCACCACRTGGTCGGCGGCGAGCGCCAGCACGATCGCCTCAGCGGCGCGGTTCTGCGCGAACACGGCGCCGGCGGCGATCGCAGGTCCGGAGTCGCGCCGCATCGGCTCGAGGATCACGTCGGCCTCGATGCCGATCTCGGCGAGCTGCTCCAGCACCATGAAGCGGTAGGACGCATTGGTGATGACGATCGGACGCTCGAACAGCGCGCYRTCCGAGACGCGCAGCAGCGTGTCCTGGAAGGTCGAGCGGGTACCGAACAGCGGCAGGAACTGCTTCGGCCGCACCTCGCGCGAGGCCGGCCACAACCGCGTGCCGGCACCGCCGCACATGATCAGGGGGATAATTTTTTGAGACACGTGCGAGCTACTCATCTGAGGGGTTGTTAAACACGGTGATACTGTCGATACCATTCGACAAAGCGGCCCAAGCCATCCGCCAGCGGCGTCGAGGGCGCGAAGCCGACGTCGCGTTGCAGGGCCGAAATGTCGGCACGCGTCTCCAGGACGTCGCCGGCCTGCATCGGCAGAAGCTTGCGGATCGCCGGCTTGCCGATGATCTTTTCCAGCGTCTCGACGAATTCGATCAGATTGACCGACCTGTTGTTGCCGATGTTGTAGACGCGATACGGCGCGTAACTCGTCGAGCACTCCGGCTGCTCGGCGTTCCACGCGGGGTTCGGCGCCGCAGGCCGGTCGAGCGTGCGGATCACACCTTCGACGATGTCGTCGACATAGGTGAAGTCGCGCCACATATTGCCGTTATTGAAAATCTTGATCGGCTCACTCGCAAAGATCGCACGCGTGAACAGATAGGCGGCCATGTCGGGCCGGCCCCACGGACCGTAGACGGTGAAGAAGCGGAGACCGGTTACCGGCAGCGCGTGAACATGCGCGAACGTATGCGCCATCAGTTCGTTGGCCTTCTTGCTCGCGGCATAAAGGCTGACCGGATGGTTCACCGAGTGCTCGGTCGAATACGGCAGGGTGCGGTTGGCGCCATACACCGAGCTCGACGAGGCGTAGACAAGATGCGCCACACCGTGGCGCCGCCCGGCTTCGAGCACGGTGACAAAGCCGTCGCAATTGGCGCGAATGCTGGTGATGGGATCGTCGATCGACGCACGCACCCCCGGCTGAGCCGCCAGGTGAACGACGCGATCGGGCGAGACCTCGTCGAACACACGCATCACCGCGGCAAAATCTGCGAGGTCGATCTCGTAGAAGCTGAAGCCGGGGCGGTGCTTGAGGGTTTCGAGACGCGCGCGCTTCAGCGCCGGATCGTAATATGGCGTGAATGCGTCGATGCCAACGACCTGTTCGCCGCGTGCCAACAGCCGTTCACAAACGTGCATTCCGATGAAGACGGCGGCGCCGGTCAAGATCTCTGGCCTATAAGTTGTCATCTCATTCATTCCGCGATGCATTGCCTGACCTGTTCAAGTG
>NZ_JBFULT010000528.1:0-5344 GCF_054049755.1 Bradyrhizobium sp. P5_C11_2 | reverse complement strand
GTCGAGGAATTCTGGGCGGCGATCGGCTTTCCATGGCCGGGATTGATCACGGTGCGGACGATCGGGACGCCCACGGTGCACCTGACCTGCGACTTTTCCCGGCCATCGAGATTCGGCGATCTCCTGACGTTCGGGCTCCGCATCGGCCGGGTGGGCGGATCATCTCTGCATTTGGAGCATATCGTCTCGGGCGCGGATGGCATGCGCTGGCGCGCCCGCCAGGTCCTTGCCGCGACCTCGCTGCTGGATCACCATGCGATCCCGTGGCCCGATGACATTCGCACCGCGCTCACGGCGCATCTGAGCCTGGGCGAGGGGGCCGAGGCAACGCCGGCATGATCTCGCTCTTCGTGACATTCTCCGATCGGGCAGGCGAACGGCGGATTCATCCCGACGAGGTTGCCGCCGCGGCAGAGTTGGTCGGATCGATCCCGGAGATGACCGAGGGCTTGCTGTTCACGCCGCTGGAGCAATCGGTCGATCATCCCTACAAGGCCGACGGCTCCGGCCCCGTGTTTGCGCTTCAACTGCGCTTTCCAGACCTGTTCGCCTGCGAGGCGGCGCTGGATTGCGGCGGCGTCCTTGCCGGCCTGGCGAAGGGGGCCGGGTTATCCGGCCTCGCCGGATTGGACGTCACGCACCAGGTGATGCTGACGCGCGCGTTTCCCGTCGACGTCGCCGCACATCCGGCAGGGGTGACAACGCCGTGCAGCTACCTCGTGCACTATCCCGGCCCGGCTGAAGACATGAACGCCTGGAACCTGCACTATCTCGAGCACCATCCGTCGATCATGCGGACTTTCCCGAACGTCCGCCAGATCGAGATCTACACCCGCATCGATTGGGTCGACCGGCTGCCGTCGCGGCGCGTCGAGCACATGCAGCGCAACAAGCTGGTGTTCGACAGCCCGGAGGCCCTCGCGCACGCGCTCGGCTCCGACGTGATCAAGCGCATGCGCGCAGACTTCGTCCAGTTCCCGCCGTTCGCAGGCGGCAACAAGCATTTTCCGATGCTGACGCAGGTGGTTCGGCCGAAGCCCTAGATGGCCGAGAACGTGAAAAAATATGGCGTGAGCCCGTACATTGAGACGGATCGCCATATGTCCGCTTTGGCGCCCATTTCAGACCCGCCCTGCGGTAGCATTAAGGCCTTCGTTGGATGTTGACTCGCCTCTTGCGGCACGGACGATCTGGCACCAGCTTTCACAGGTCAAGCAGGTAACGGCGGACGATTTCTGTTGTTGTCGGGTCACGACAACATGCCGGTTGACCGACGATCTCTACGTTGGAGGGTCGAACTATTTCGCTTCGCACGCCTCTGGCGCTTCTCCTCATATCCCTAGGTGTGATCGCCGCGGTGTGGTGGTGGCTGGCCATACCGATCAACTTGGCGCTCGCACCGATCGATCCGAATGCCAAACTGCAATGCATATCCTACGCGCCCTTCCGCAACAACCAAACGTCGGAGTCGCCGACACCAGTGCCGCGGGACCAGATCGCGGAAGATCTCGCCCAACTTGCCAAAATAACCCACTGTATCCGTACCTATGCGACGGATCTTGGTCTCGATCAGATCCCCGAACTTGCGTCCGAGGTGGGGCTGAAAGTCATTCAGGGAATTTGGCTCGATAGGGACCGACAGAAGAACGCGACGCAGATATCCACGGGCATACGCCTCGCCCGGCAATATCCGGAAACCATCACCGCACTCGTGGTCGGCAATGAGGTTCTGTTGCATCGGAAGATGACGCCTTCCGACCTTGCTGCCTTAATCCGCTCGGTCAAGGCACAAGTGCCGGTCCCCGTCACCTATTCCGACGTCTGGGAGTACTGGCTGCGCTATCGGGAGCTCGATGACGCCGTCGATTTCGTCACCGTTCATATCCTGCCATATTGGGAGAACGTCCCGGTCCCGGCGAAATCTGCCGCTGCTCACGTCGACGACGTCCGAAAGCAGGTAGCGTCGGCGTTTCCGGGAAAGGAAATCCTGATTGGAGAAACAGGTTGGCCGAGTGAAGGGCGGATGCGCGATTCGGCGCTACCGTCGCGCACCAATCAGGCGCGGGTGATCTCGGAGGTACTCGATCTTGCCCGGCGCGAGAATTTCCGCGTCAACCTGTTCGAGGCGTATGATGAATTGTGGAAGCATGAGTTCGAGGGCACCGTCGGCGGGTCGTGGGGCTTATTCGATTCCGCGCAGCGCATGCTGAAATATCCCCCCGGCATCCCCGTCAGCAATTATCCGCTCTGGAAACTGCAAATGAGCAGCGGAATGGCGCTGGCGATCCTGGTGTTCGGCGCTGCATGGCTGACCTCGCGCCGGAAGCTCTCGCAGCCCCGGCTCGTCTCCTGGTTTGCGGTCGGAATATCGGCAACCACCTCCGGAGTCCTGTTTGGGGTGGCCGCTCAAAAGATGTTCTATGAAAGCTACGACGCGGGCAGCTGGCTGCTGTGGGGCGCACTTCTGGTGGCGGCAACTGCCTCGCCGCTGTTCGGCGCCAACGCCCTGATGTCCGGGCGCGCACCGCCCACATTTCTGGAATTGCTGGGTCCGAAAGACGACCGGACCCCATCGGGGCTGGCGATCATGCACGGATTGATCTTGATCGTAACCATCGTGATCGGCACGGCGACTGCGCTGGGCTTTATGTTTGACCCGCGCGAAAAGGATTTTCCCTTTGCGGCCCTCACTATGGCGGCAGTCCCCTTTGCGGCTATGACGCAGCTCAATCGCCCCAAGAAGGGAATCCGCCCCATGGCGGAAGCGATATTTGCCGGCGTATTCCTGGTGGCAGCCATCTATGCGGCGCTTAGCGAAGGACCGGACAATTGGCAGTCGCTGTGGACTTGTGCTGCCTATATACTGCTTGCGGTTACGCTGTGGCGGGCGCGCGCTTGAGAAAACCTGGCCGGCCGACTTCCGTTTTGGGGGCAAGTGCGTCGATCCAGGCATATCCGCAACCATGCCGACCAGGCGGGTTAATGGGGGCTACCATCGCTCATAGATGCTCCCGAAAGAATCGCACGACGCTTGCGTCGAACTCGCGGTGAAAGGCCGCCCCGTCGGCTACTGAACACCTGCCCATGAACAAGAGAGGTCGCCTCGCGAGCGACCTCTCCTTCGTGTACGGCAATGTATGCTTCTTGCGATCAGCTTTTTTGAACGGCGGCCGCGGCTTTGCGGATCACGTCGATAACCACATTTGGCTGGGAGAGCATCGGCACGTGGCTGCTCGCCACCTCGGTGACGGTCGCTCCCATGCGCTTCGAGACCCAGCGTTGCAGATCCGGATGCACCGTGTGGTCTTGCGTGGCCAGAACGTACCAGCTCGGCTTCGATCTCCACGCGATCTTGTCGGCGCTGAGCTTCTGTTGCTGGAACAGATTGTAGACGGGCGCATAGTGGGTGGCCCACACCAGCTTCTGGTCTTCTTTGGAGAGGTCTCCGGCAAAGAATTCGGTGCCGTTCGGAAGCATCCAGGCACGCCCGTCTGCGACCTCGACGCGAGAGAAGATGTCCGACGGATACTTGTCGAGCTGGTCCTGTACGGTCTCGCCGGCATCCGGGGCGACCGCTGCAATGTAGACGAGGCCAACCACGCGCTCATCGGTCCCCGCGCCCGTGATGGTGGCGCCTCCATACGAATGACCGACGAGGAGGACCGGGCTGCCGACACGATTAAGCGTGCGCTTGACCGTCGCAAGGTCCTCTTCGTAGGAGTCCAGACCATATTGAACGGCGATGACCTCGTAACCATCAGCCTGCAACGCAGGAATGACTTTGCTGAAACAAGAACCATCGGCCCAGATGCCGTGGCAGAAAACGATCGTCGGCTTGGTTTGCGCAGGCATACTGCATTCCCTTTTTCTTGCATGAGCTTGAGCGATGGAGGGCATGTTGGAAGGCCTAGAGCGCGGCTGCCAGGGATCCCCCCCATTGCGAGGCTCAACCTATTCGGTCATAAATGACCGAATAGGTGGGTTTCGTTCGGTTCTTTCGTGATCAGAAGTCCGGAATGACGACGATTTTGGAAAGAACAGCCGGTCTGCTGGCCTTCGTGCGGACGGTTGATACGGGTTCTTTCGCGGGCGCCGCGAGGCTCATTGGCGCCAGTCCTTCAGCCGTATCGAAAAGCGTCGCGCGCCTCGAGCAACGTCTCGGTGTACGCTTGCTGCAGCGCTCGACGCGCACGCTCAGCCCGACGTCCGAAGGCGCCGCTTATTATGAGCATGTTGCCCCCCATTTGCGCGCGATCGAGGAAGCCGATGACATCGTGCAGGCTCCGGGCAACGTGCGTGGCGTGCTTCGGGTCACCGTGCCGAGTACGTTCGGACGTCCGTTGATCTCTGCATGGGCGGGCTCGTTCCTGGAACGCTATCCAGACATCAAGCTCGACCTCAGCGTCACGGACCGCCGTGTCGATCTCATTCGCGAGGGTTTCGACCTCGCGGTCAGAATTGGCGAATTGGAAGACACGAACCTGATCGGTCGCTCGTTGGGTGTCCTGCAATATGTTCTGGGCGCATCGCCGGAATACCTTCAGCGCCGGGGAGTTCCGCGGTCGATCGACGATCTCAGGCAGCATGCCTGCCTTCGCCACCTGCTCGGCGGCCGGCCGCAAGCATTCGCTTTTGCGGACGGCACCCGGGTCATCCCCAATGGCCCCTTCGATAGCGACGATGCCCAGTCGTTGATTGAGGCGGTCGTCAAGGGCGTTGGCATCACCCAGTTCATGCGCATCGCAATCGAGGACGAGCTTGCCGCCGGACGATTGAATGTCGTGCTGCCGGAGATACCGATGTTCACCACGCCGGTCTTCGTCCTGCACGCGTTCGGACGGCAACTCCCCCTGCGAGCCCGCCTGTTCATCGATTTTCTTGTCGAGGCCTTGGGCGTGTCGCGCAATTCGTCGCTCTGAACTTTCGGAATTGGCCAGAAGCGCGGTCGAGCATAGATCGGCCGCCACGAATACCTGACGACGACTTGATCGTGCTGCGGCTTCGGGCCAAAAGCCGCCATCCCCGCCAGATGCGGTTTGTCCTTATCGGGCCCCCGGGCGACGTCCGAGACCGTATCGCGTCGTATCGGCGCCGATATCCTGATGCTAGATTTCACAACGGCAGGGAGCACCTGCTTCCTGCTTCAGACCGAACGGGAGGACGACATGCCTGATAGCGTCTACAAGGTCATTGAACTGATCGGTACCAGCAACGACTCATGGGAGAAGGCGGCCGCTAATGCGGTCGGGCAAGCTGCAAAATCTCTCCGGGATCTTCGCATTGCAGAGGTCGTCAAACTCGACATGCAACTGGATGAGAAGGGAAAAATAGAGGCCTATCGCGC
>NZ_JBFULT010000527.1:0-5348 GCF_054049755.1 Bradyrhizobium sp. P5_C11_2 | reverse complement strand
ATACCAAGGACCTCTCGTTCGAAAATCCGAACGCGCCGAGTTCGCTCCAGTCACAGGGCCAGCCGCCCCAGATCAACATCCAGATCAACGTCAGCGCCAATAACCTCAGMGAACAGGAGTTCGAGGTGACGCTGTCGGTCGAAGGCAAGGCCGAGACCGCGGGCAAGGTGATGTTCTCGTTCGAGCTCGCTTATGCCGGCGTGTTCCGGATCACCAACGTGCCGAAGGAGAATCTGCATCCGCTGGTCATGATCGAGTGCCCGCGGCTGTTGTTCCCGTTCGCCCGCGAGATCATCGCGACCGCGGTTCGCGACGGCGGGTTCCCGCCCCTGATGCTGGATCCGGTCGATTTCGTCGGTCTCTACCGTCAGAACATGGAGCGGCAAATGGCCGCTCAGCCGAGCGGTCAGGCCTAACCGGCCGGACTGACGGCTGGGGCGGGAAGGAACTCGTTCCAGATCGCCTTGTCGCCGAGCGTTGCAATGAAGGCCCGGTGGGCCTCGCGCTCGGCATCTGTCACCCGCGGCGCAAGCGGCACCAGCCGCTGCCGCCGCGGTGTATCGCCTGCCGCATTGACGCGGCTATCCTCGCCGTCGGAAGCCAGGATCAGTTGCGACTGCCGGGCCCCGATCAGATCGATATAGACTTCCGCCAGCAGCTCGGCGTCGAGCAGCGCGCCGTGCTTGGTGCGGTGCGAATTGTCGATCGCATAGCGCGAGCAGAGATCGTCGAGCCGGTTGGACACGCCGGGATGCTTGCGCCGCGCCAGCAGCAATGTGTCGACCAGCCGCTCGCGCGGAATCGCCGCGCGCTTGATGCGGTCTAGCTCGGCATTGATGAAGCTGATGTCGAACGAGGCGTTGTGGATCACCAGCGGCGCATCGCCGATGAACTCGATGAATTCGTCGACCACCTCGTGGAACAGCGGCTTCGTCGCCAGAAATTCGGCCGACAGACCGTGCACCGCAAAGGCTTCCGCCGGCATGTCCCTTTCGGGATTGATGTAAACGTGGAAGCTCTGCCCCGTCGGCATGCGGTTGRAGATCTCGACGCAGCCGATTTCGACCAGACGATCGCCGCGCAGCGGATCGAGGCCGGTGGTTTCGGTGTCGAGAACGATTTCACGCATGATCTGAGAATCTAGGAGGCCGTGTGAGGCGGCGAATCAGGCTCGCCGCTGCGGCATCTTAACGACCTCGGCCAGAATGTCCCTGATTTGCGCGCGCACCGGCTCGAGTCCGTGTGACGTATCCACCACGAAATCGGCGCGCTTGCGCTTCTCTGCATCGGGCGTCTGCTTGGCGATGATGGCGTCGAGCTTCGCCGCGTCCATGGTGCCCCGCGCCAGCACGCGCTCGCGCTGAAGTTCCGGCGAGGTCGACACCACGACCACGGCGTCGACGCGTTTTTCACCGCCGGTCTCGAACAGCAGCGGAATGTCGAGGACCACGACCGGCGCCTTGGCGGCTTCCGCGTCGGCGAAGAATTTCTGGCGGGAAGCACCGAGCATCGGGTGGACGATCTGCTCCAGCTGCTTGATCGCGGCGGGATCGTGCACCACGCGCGCGGACAGTTTCGGCCGATCGACCTTGCCGTTGGCGGTGGTACCCGGGAATGCGGCTTCGATCGCGGGAGCGGCCTCACCTTCGTAGAGTTGATGGACGGCGGCATCGGCGTCGTAGACGGGCACACCGGCCTCCGCGAACAGTTTCGCGGTGGTGGATTTTCCCATCCCGATCGAGCCGGTCAGTCCCAAAATCCGCATCAGCGCACAGCCATCTCTGCCATTCACACCGCAACTAGCCGCTCACGCCGCAGGAACGCAAGCAGCGGCAGCAGCGGCAGGCCGAGAATGGTGAAGTGATCGCCCTCGATTCGCTCGAACAAGTGGATTCCCACGCCCTCGAGCTGATAGGCGCCGACGCTTGACGTCACGGCATCGCCGGCGACATCGAGATAGGCCGAAAGCTCCGGCTCGGACATTTGGCGCATGGTCATGCGGGCCACCGCGACGTCCTCGAAAATAATCTGGCCGTCGCGCGCCACGGCCACGGCCGAATTCAACTCGTGGCTCTTGCCGGCGAGCTCGCGCAATTGCGTCATGGCCTGGGCGCGGCCTGCGGGCTTGTTGAACAGACGATCGCCGAGAGCCAACGTCTGGTCGGCGCCGATCACATAGCTGCCGGGATGATGCACTGAAACAGCCTTGGCCTTTTCGCACGCCAGCAACAGGCCGATGTCGCGCGGTGCCGAAAGCCTGGAGGCGGCCTGGATGCCGCGCTCGTCGATATCGGCCGTAATCGCCTTGAACTCCAGCCCGGCATTGGCCAGCAACATTTTGCGCGCCGCACTTTGCGAGGCGAGGATCAACGGAGATTTGCTGCGCCAGAGACCCATCGCCAGCACTTATTCGGAAGGGCGGTTGCGTTGCCGGTCGGTGTACAGCTTCATGATCGCCGCGGCGGTTTCCTCGATCGAGCGACGGGTGACGTCGAGCAGCGGCCAATCGTGCTTGGCGCTCAGCTTGCGGGCAAACGCGACCTCGTCGGCAACCGCCTGCCTGTCGGTATAGGTGTCGCTGCCGGAGCTGGCGCCCATCGACAGCAGACGGTTCTGACGAACCTGGATCAGGCGTTCCGGCGTTGCGTGCAGGCTCACCACCAGCGGCCGCGTCAACGTCTCCAGTTGCGGCGGCACCGGAATGCCCGGCACCAGCGGCACGTTGGCGGTGCGGATGCCGCGATTGGCGAGATAGATCGACGTCGGCGTCTTCGAGGTGCGGGAGACACCGACGAGCACGACGTCCGCATCGTCAAGTCCTTCGACATGCTGGCCGTCGTCATGGATCATCGTGTAGTTCAGCGCATCGATGCRCTTGAAATATTCTGCATTGAGGACGTGCTGGGCGCCGACCCGGCCGGTCGTCGCCGCCCCGAGATAGGCTTCGAACAACTGCATCACCGGACCGATGATCGACAGGCTCGGGACATTGATCCCCTTGCACTTGTCCTCGAGCCTCGAGACCAGATCCTTCTCGAGCAGCGTGAACAGCACGATTCCCGGCGCTTCCTCGATCTCGTCGAGCACGCGATCGAGCTGCTTCTGGCTGCGTACCAGCGGATAGACATGCTCGACCGGCGTCACGGCGGCGTATTGCGCCGCGACCGCGCGCGCCACGGTGATCAGCGTCTCACCGGTTGAGTCGGAGACGAGGTGGAGATGGAAATAATTGCTCGAAGTCGGCACAAAAACTCTTTGTATGGAGGCGGTGTGGTTTGTGGATTTCTGTGGACCTTAACCCCTCGGAAAGGGTTGCGCGACACCAGGGGCGGGACAAGTGCCAATTTTCTTCACACCACTGCCCGTCAGAACAACTTCGACGCCCGGGCAAAGCAGAAACGGGATTGCGCGGACAACCCCCTTGATAAGCTGCCGACAGCCGCGCGCAAGCCCTTGAGGCCGGACGACTTATCCGGGCAGGCCGGACCTTCGCGGGACATGTTGATGGATGTGAACAAGCGCGCGTGAAGCGGCGGACGGCATTGCGTGAGTCCAATCCACCGTCACTAAGACTCAAACCTTAAGATTCTAAGATTCTTTATTGGAGAAGGGCGCTCCAGATGGATATCTGTGCGCTGGAAGACCTTAACGAGTTCTTACTATCCCCAGCCACCGGAAGGCCGGGCGCAAATTTGGATGCTGGGAATGTTTGAAAACGTCTATCTCTGGATCAAGGCGCTGCACGTGATCGCCGTCATCTCCTGGATGGCCGGCATGCTCTATCTGCCGCGGCTGTTCGTCTATCACTGCGACGCGGAGGTCGGCTCGAAGCAGTCGGAGACGTTCAAGGTCATGGAACGGCGGCTGCTCAAGGCGATCATCAATCCCGCCATGACCGTCACCTGGCTCGCCGGGCTCTACCTCGCCTGGTCCGGCCACTGGTTCGCGTCGCCCTGGCTGCACGTAAAACTTGCACTGGTCCTGGCGCTGTCCGCGGTCCACGGCTTTTTTTCGCGCTGGCTAAAGGATTTCGCCGCCGACCGGCGCCTGCGGACCCAGAAATTCTATCGGATTATCAATGAGGTGCCGACCGTCCTGATGATTCTCATCGTCATCATGGTGATCGTGAAGCCGTTCTAGGCAAGGATCGTGAACGATCGCTCAGCGCTTCGGCTTGCGGAGTGAGGAGCGATTTTCTATATTGGCGATATCCCACCCAACGCAGGCGGATGTGGTTGTGTCTGAGCTTTCCAGAGGCCGGACACCGCATCAGGTTTGAAGCCTCACCCGGCGCTCACCTTGCCAGACCTGCGGACCTTACCTTCTCACGTCCGCATTTCCGAGCCTCCTCGCACCCCCTCCCAAGGTTACCCCACAGGACCACCCCAATGCGGGAAATTAAACTCCAGGACCTCAAGTCGAAGACGCCGGCCGAGCTTGTCTCGTTCGCGGAAGAGAACGGGGTCGAGAATGCCAGCACCATGCGCAAGCAGGAGCTGCTGTTCGCCATCCTCAAGCAGCTTGCGCTGGCGGAAACCGACATCGTCGGCGAAGGCGTCGTCGAGGTGCTGTCCGACGGCTTCGGCTTCCTCCGCTCGCCTGACGCCAATTATCTGCCGGGCCCGGACGACATCTACGTCTCGCCCTCGCAGATCCGCCGCTTCGGCCTGCGCACTGGCGACACCATCGAAGGTCACATCCGCAGCCCGAAAGAGGGCGAGCGCTATTTCGCGTTGCTGAAGGTCAACACGCTCAACTTCGAGGATCCGGAAAAGGCCAAGCACAAGGTCAATTTCGACAACCTCACGCCGCTGTTTCCCAATCAGCGCTTTCGCATGGAGATCGACGATCCGACGCGAAAAGACCTTTCTGCAAGGGTGATCGACATCGTCGCGCCGATCGGCAAGGGCCAGCGCGCACTGATCGTCGCGCCGCCGCGCACCGGCAAGACCGTGCTGATGCAGAACATCGCGCACTCGATCACGCACAATCATCCCGAATGCTATCTGATCGTGCTGCTGATCGACGAACGTCCGGAAGAAGTCACGGACATGCAGCGTTCGGTGAAGGGCGAGGTCGTGTCATCGACCTTCGACGAACCGGCCGTGCGCCACGTCCAGGTCGCCGAGATGGTGATCGAGAAAGCCAAGCGCCTGGTCGAACACGGCCGCGACGTGGTGATCCTGCTCGACTCGATCACGCGTCTGGGCCGCGCCTACAACACCGTGGTGCCGTCATCCGGCAAGGTGCTGACCGGCGGTGTCGACGCCAACGCGCTCCAGCGCCCGAAGCGCTTCTTCGGTGCCGCCCGTAACATCGAGGAGGGCGGCTCGTTGACCATCATCGCG
>NZ_JBFULT010000526.1:0-5357 GCF_054049755.1 Bradyrhizobium sp. P5_C11_2 | reverse complement strand
CCCTCACCCCAACCCTCTCCCCGCGAAGAGCGGGGAGAGGGAGAGGAGACAGCCTACGACCCGCCACCCGCAGTCCCCGAATTCACCGGGGCCAGCTCGTCCTCCCGGCAGCGCCAGCCGTCGGCGGCTTTCACGAAGGCGAAGGTGCGCTGGATCCTGAGCCGGCGCGTGACGTTGAAGGAATCCCTCGCATTTTGCTTGGCTTCGGCGGCCGGCTGCGCGCGGCCGAGCTTGAGATCCCAGCAGGTGCCCGTGCAGGTGGACGCGACCTTGCTGCAGGCGGTGAAGGGCGCCAGCACGACCATTTCGATCTCGCCGGTGATCTGCGCCTCCTGCGCCGTCACCTGGCTGTCGACGGCGAAGACGCGGTTGATGCGGACGAAATTGCCGCACGAATTGGCCGCGTGGATTCGCGCGGCGCAGAAATCGATGGCGTCGGTGTCGGGCAGCAAGGCCGCGATCTGCCGGCCGAACACCTTCTTCGGATCGCCCTTGGCGGCGAGGATATCGCCGGTCTTGCGCTTCAGATAGTCGGCGAGACAGTCTTCCGCGGACTCGAGCTCCCCGAGCGGCACGTTCTCCTTGCCGACGAGATTGCATTTGCGGTCGCGCTCCCGGGTCCACCGGCCATATTCAGCGAAGGCAAAGCGCGCCGCAGTCTGATCGAGCTTGCCGATCAAGCCGAGCACCTGGCCATTGAGCTCGGTTTCGGCGACCGCCAGCGACGGATCTGCGCAGATCAGCGCGCCGGCGGCGGTGTTGGCTGCGAGACAGTCGAAATCCGGATCGCGCAGGATCGCGGTACGCTCGTCGGTCACCTTGAGGAGGCAGGCCTTCACCCGGTCGAAATCCTCGTAGCGGACCCCGGTCTGGCCGATGATGCCGCAACCGAGGCTGCGTTGCCGGATCCAGATCGCGTTCTCCTCGATCGCCGGCAGGCGATCGGGCAGGCGGGCGAGGCGTGCTTCGATCGCCGCACTCAGCTTCTCTGCGGCGGCGGCGAGCTCGGCATCACCGCAGAACAGTTGATTGGCGGGATCGCGGTTCTGCTGGCAKCCGTTCTTGGCGAACAGCGGCAGCCTGTCGGCGATCGAGCGGTCGGATGAGACGGATTGCGCGGTGGCGGAGGCCGCAGGCCAAGCCAGCAGCGCAAGCACAGTCAGCACGATGAACCGCATTCCGATCGTCCCCCAGCATGGTCGAAGCCATGCTAGCGTCCCGGATCGCGCGGTGGAATGGGTTTGTGGAGCGACGGTTTACGTGAGACCCGTTGGCTCCATCCGGGCTACAAGCTGGATCAGTGCGCCTCGGCCGTGGTCATCGACAACTGTACCGGTTCGTCGACATATTTCATCACGGCGGACCGATAGAGCACGAACAGCGGCTGGTAGCTCCGTGCATCGTCGTCTTCGACCATCGCCATGCGGCGGTTGTCGAGCATCAGCCAATGGCCGTCGAGCTTTGCTGCGGCAACGGCATGCTCTTCGCCGGCGCGGGTGTCGCGCACCACGACGATGCGGAGGTCTTCGGCCGCGACGCCGGCGAGCCGCAGCGCAGCCAGCTTGGCGATGGCGTAGTCCTCGCAATCGCCGGCGCCGCGCTGGAAGGTCGCGAGCGGCGAGCTCCAGACGTCCTCAGTGCCGTCATTGGCGGCCCGGATGGCGAGATTGATGGCGCGGTTGGTCTCGCCCAGCCGCGCGCGGCCGTCACGGCTGCGGGCCTGGTCCACGATCGCGAGCAACTTCAGCGCCGCAGGCGAGGCGCAATTGTCGCGATCGCCGTCGCACAGCGCGAGCTGCACCATGTCGTCGTCGAGCCTCTCTTTCAGCGCGAACCATTTCTGTTGCAGGCTGCCGGTGGAGATGGCGAAGGCGAACACGCCGAACGGCTCGGCGGATTTGCGCACGAGAACGCCGGCGCCCGGCGACAGCAGCGTGYCGGCACGAAGGTCGGCGGCCGATCCGAACAGGATCAATCCGCACAGGACGAGCGTTGCGCGCCAGGCGCGCATGTGAGCAGCGGTCTCCATCTGACATCCCCTTCCGGCTTCGCCAGGTCCCCCTCGACCTGTACGTGCCGGGCTTTGTTGCTTCGCGGAGATAGTGCGAGACGGGCCGTTTTGTTCTGCTTAACGCGACCGGCAGGGGTCCCAAAACCGTGTGGCAGGCTGAAATGGCCCTGTCCAATTTCCGTAAAATTTTACGAATCGGGGGTAGGAGGACGGCGGTGGCCCGCGAAGCTGAGCCGATTGCAGGCATAAGTTGCGGGGGAGGCCGATTCTGCGTCCTATGGCTAACGACCCCGCGATTTCACGGGTTCTGTTAGTTAGGTCACAGATTTAGTTCCGTATTTGCCGCAGGATGCTGCGGGGCAGCACGAAGAAAAGATGACAAAAGTATCTATTGTTGAATTTCTACAATAGAATACATGGGATGACTGGAAATGGGCGCAGACAAGCGAAGTTATACTTATAGATATTTCAAAAATTACTCTGGCTTCTCTACCAGAACGCCGCCGGACGGAGCGATCGACGGCTTGGTGATGCGAAATCACACAAGCAATAGATTGTTTCACTAAGGACTTGGTAATGATATGCAAGCTTAGGCGGTGGATACTTACTTAGATTTTAACCCTTTTTTGGTGCCCGATTGAATTACGCTGGCAAATTTGACGCCGCGATTTCCATGCACGGCCCGGGTTTCCGCGCGCCTGCCGATGGCCACGTCGATTCCTTTACGGCCAAGGCGCACGGTTCCGTACCCGAAGGCGCGTTCGTTGTTCCCGATCCCAACCTGATCTTTCATGGCGACTTCAAGCGCGCCGGCGCTGATCTCGTGCTGTCCCATGATGGTCACGAGTTTGTGGTTCACGATTATTTTAGGGGCGACAAGCGCGCGGCGCTCTCATCGCCGGATGGCGCGCATCTCACCGGCGACGTTGTCAACGCGCTCACCGGCCATGTGCAATACGCTCAGGCCGCGCCCGGCATCGCCGCCGCGCAGGTCATCGGCCACGTCACGAAACTCTCCGGCAGCGCGACCGCGATCCGCAACGGCGTCTCCGTCATCCTGAACAATGGCGACAACGTCGAGAAGGGCGATGTGGTCTCGACTGGCGGGGACTCGACGCTCGGCATCACCTTCATCGACGGCACGGTGTTCGGCCTGTCCTCCAATGCGCGGATGGTGCTGAACGAGATGGTCTACGACCCCAACGGGTCGAGCAATTCCTCGCTGCTCAGCCTCGTCGCGGGCACCATCACCTTCGTTGCCGGCGAGACCGCCAAGCACGGCGACATGAAGGTCGACACGCCGGTCGCCACCATGGGCATCCGTGGCACGGCCGTGCTGACCCAGATCAATTTCGTCGTTCCGTCCGGCGGCGGCGATCCGCAGCCGCAGGCGAGCTTCCAGGTGCTGGTCGAGCCGAACGGCACCACCGGCTCCTACATCCTGTTCGACAAGGTCACGCTGCTGCCGATCGCGACGGTCAACCAGGCCGGCCAGATGATCCAGATCAGCGGCGGCAACGTCTCGATCAGCAACGCGCTGATGTCGCCGGACATCCAGAAGCTGATCACGGACGTGTTCACGCTGAAGTTCACCGATAACAACACCAACACCAAGCTGACCACGAACTTCACCGACACGATCACGCAGACCGGCAATATTGTCGTGATCAAGACGGACACCGGTGCCACCGCGACCGCGACCTTCACGAATCTCAATCAGCCGGGATCGGAGGGGCCTGGCCATAATCCGTCGACCAGCACCCGCATTCCCGGTCCGCCCGATTCGCGCAGCCTCGACCTCAACGGCAATGTGAAGACGGCGTTCGCGCTGACCGAGCGCGCGGACACGACCGGCGACACCACGCATTCCGACACGGTTTCCGGCCGGATCACCTTCGTCGACCAAAATCTGGGCGATCGGCCGACGGTGAGCGTGAATCTCGCCGGCGCGCCGAACTACGTCTACAAGACCGCCGGCCAGCAGGACGTCACCGGCACGCTCTCCGCGCTCCAGAAGCAGGACATCGCGGCGACGCAGATCCAGATCAACGTCGCCGCAGACGGCGGCAACAACAACAACGGCTCGGCGGTCTGGACCTATACGATTCCCGACCACGTCTTCGACTTCCTCGCGGCCGGCGAAACGCTGACGCTGACCTATATGGTCCGCATCGACAATAATTTCGCGGTCAACCCCGAAACCACCTTCATCCCGATCACCATCACGATCACCGGCACCAACGACAAGCCGGTGATCACCACCGGCGTTCCGGTCATCACCTTCGAAGGCGGTACCAGCGTTCCGGGTGGCCCGCTCAGCAGCGATGTGCCGACGACGGGCACGCTGAACTTCGACGACGTCGATCTCACCGACAAGCACACGGTGTCGGTGGCGCTGACCAGCGCGACCCTGCCTGGCGCCACCGTGCCGCCGGGCCCGCTCGCGGCCTTCCAGAGCGCGATGTCGGTCGCGATCGCGGCGGGCGCCGACAGCACCGGGGACGGCACCGGCACCATCAACTGGTCGCTGGCCGATCTGCCGGTCTATCTCGCCGACTTCATCCCGAAGGGCACGGTGCTGACGCTGGTCTACACCGTGACGCTCACTGACTTGCAAGGCGCCACCTCGCAGCAGACCATCACCGTCACGATCACCGGCACCGACGCGCCCGCGGTGGTGTGGATCGCGACCGACAAGGCCGGCGCGCCCTCCGGCGGCTTCTGGAAGGACGCGGCCAACTGGGAAACCGGCACGGTCCCGACCATCGATGACGACGTCATCGTCATCACCGATCAGCTGCACGGCCTGACGCCGTCCTATCCGGTGACGATCGACGCCGCGGCCTACGCCAAGTCGATCACGATGAACGACTTTGGCGGCCCGCCGCCGAAAGTGATCAACCAAAGCTCGCTGACGGTTGCCGGCGCGCTCAACATGAGCGCCGACTCGATCTTCATCAATGCCGCGACCGGCACGATGTCTGTCGGCGGCAAGGCCGAGATCCTGGACACGGCCGTGCTCACCAATGCCGGCCATCTGACGCTGGCGGGCGGCGGCGATTTCGCCAGCGGCATCACAATCACCAATTCCGGCATGCTGGAGCTGTCCGGCGGCACGCTCAAGACGCTGGCCAACATCGCCAATGCCGGCGGGACCTTGAAGGCCGACGCCGGTACGACGCTGATCGTCGACACCGCCACCATCCATGGCGGCACCGTCACCATCGCCGGGACGCTGGAGCTCGACGGCACCAGTGTCCTCGAGAACGGTACGCTGAACAATTCCGCTGCGGTCAACGTCAAGGGCACGGTGGAATTCGCCCACGAGACCGCTGCCAACACGTCC
>NZ_JBFULT010000525.1:0-5369 GCF_054049755.1 Bradyrhizobium sp. P5_C11_2 | reverse complement strand
GGACAAGTGCGCGCACAGCCTCAGCATGCCTTGCCGATGCCGGATTGATCGCAGCCTGGTGCGCGATGTCGACCACGTCCCGTCGTTCCCCGTTCAGGAGCCCATGCTTAGCGCAAAGATTGGAAAATACCGTTGGGACGTAGCGTCAATTCGAGTGGTAATATTAACGTCTCGTTGAGCACGCGGGCGTCCGGCGGCTGGTTGCCTCGATGGATACGCAAAGAATGGCTCTCGACCCGGAGGATCACCATGATCGCCACACCTTTCACGCCGATTGCTTCGCTCCTGGGTGGCGCGCTGATCGGCCTGTCCGCCGTGCTCCTGATGTGGGCGACGGGGAGGATCGCCGGCGTCAGCGGCATCGCGGCGCGGCTGTTTCCACCTTATGAAGATCGCGAATTCGCGGGCCGGCTCGTCTTCGTCGCGGGCCTCGTCGCGGCCCCCGTGCTGGTGCGGCTCGCCACCGGCAGCCTGCCGGCGCAGACGATCGAGGCGGCAACGCCGGTGCTGATTGTCGCCGGATTGCTCACGGGCTTCGGCGCGGTGTGGGGCCACGGTTGCACGTCCGGCCACGGTGTCTGCGGCCTGTCGCGGTTATCTGTGCGCTCGCTGGTCGCGACCATCACCTTCATGGCCGCGGGCATCGCCACTGTCTTCGTGATGCGGCACTGGAGCTGACGGCGATGACCATCCTCATTCAATTCGCGATCGGCCTGACCTTCGGCCTCGGCCTCATCATCTCCGGCATGTCGAATCCGGCAAAGGTGCTGAACTTCCTCGATATCGGCGGCATCCCGGGAGGGACATGGGATGCGAGCCTCGCCTTCGTGATGGCCGGCGCCGTGGCCGTGACCTTCATCGGCTTCAACCGCGTCCTGAAGCTCGCACGGCCGTTCTTCGCCGAACGATTCTACGTTCCAACGCGAAACGACATCGATCGGAGAATTATCGTTGGTCCCGCCGTTTTCGGCATCGGCTGGGGGCTGGCAGGCTTTTGTCCGGGACCGGCGCTGACCGCGCTCGGGTTTGGCTCGGCATCCGCCTTCATCTTCGTCGCCGCGATGTGCGTGGGCATGGTGCTCGCGCGCTTCATCGCGCAGCTTCCGTCCCCGACGCGCGTCGTCACGCCGCCCGATCCGCTCGAAACCTGACATGCGCGGGACCGGGCGAGCTGTCTCGTCCGGTCCCGTCCCGTCCATCAGGTCTTATCGATTACCAGCGGTCGCCGCCGACACCGATGCTGACGCCGGGAGCGCGAATGCCGACGCCGCCACGCGGGCCGTCGTCCCAGTCGCGATAGGTGCGGCGCTCGTAGTAGCGGTCGCGCGGCATGGTGGCATAGGAGTCGCGCACGACGACGCGCGCGCCGCCACGGGTGCGATAGCAATTGCCGGCGTCATCGCAGACGAGCCGGACTTGCTGAATCAGATCCGGGCTGGTGTATTCGCTCGTCGTGTAGATATCCGCAGCCTTCGCGCCGCCAGCCGCAGCCAGCACGCCGACGCCCGCCAGCAGCGCAATCGTGAATGTCCTCATCGTGTTCTCCTCCGAAACTGCCCTCTGCGGTAACAAGAAGGGGAGGCAGCGATCGTTCCGGCGGAATTACAGGTTTTTCCTGGAACCGGCTCGCGCGTCGGCACGATCGTTCCCTTCCGATCTCAAGCCGAGAAGATGAGGCATGTCGTCGTGCCGTGAGCGAGCAACCGGCCCTTGGCATCTGTCACACGTCCGTCAGCCGTTCCAATGCGGCGACCGCAGTTCAGGACCTTACCTTCGGCCCTGATCGGACCGGTCTCCGGTGTGATGGATCGCACGAGAGAAATCTTGAATTCGAGCGTGGTCTGGCTGGTCCCCTTGTCGAGCATCGACTGGATGGCCAGCCCCATGCAACTGTCGAGCAACGTGGCCGTGAGGCCGCCATGCACCGTTCCTGCCGGGTTGAGATGAGCGCCTGTCGGTACGAGCGCGATGACGACGCGACCGTTTTCCGCCTCCACCACGTCATAGCCGAGGGTCTGC
Organism: Bradyrhizobium sp. P5_C11_2; assembly: GCF_054049755.1. Lineage (NCBI taxonomy): Bacteria > Pseudomonadati > Pseudomonadota > Alphaproteobacteria > Hyphomicrobiales > Nitrobacteraceae > Bradyrhizobium > Bradyrhizobium sp. P5_C11_2. Next base: position 3,350 of record NZ_JBFULT010000525.1, on the reverse strand, counting down.
GCGATTGTATTGAGAGGCAGGGTTCCGGCCGCAAGTCCCTGGACGAACTCGAGCCCGCTCATCTGCTTCTGCTGTTCGGCGCTGACTGTTCCGTAGGCCTTGATGGCCATCATGGTCTCCTTGCCGTGGTCAACCGTTTTCGAACCGTGACGTCGCGGCCTTCCTCCGGAATGCCGATGGTGGACGACCATAAAGTCGTGTGAACGCCGTGCTCATGCGCCTCGTGCTCGAAAAGCCGGAGCGTTCTGCAACGGCAGCGATCGGCAGGCCGCTCGCATCGAGCAGGCGCTTGGCACGTTGCACGCGGAGCGACAGCGCAACTTGTAGCGGAGATGCGTCAAGGTGCCGGGCAAACAGGCGCGTCAGATGGCGCGTGCCGACCCCTAACCGTTCGGCCAGCCGTTCCACGCTGCTTCGATCAAGTTCGCCGGCCTCGATGAGGGCCAGCGCCCGCTCGACGGTTGTCCGGGTGCCTTTCCACGCGGGACAGAACGGCGCTGTTTCGGGACGGCATCTGAGGCAGGGACGGAATCCCGCGTGCTCGGCAGCGGCTGCGCTGCGATAGAACTCGACGTTGCGTGCGAGGGGAGTTTTGGCCGGACAGACCGGGCGGCAATAGACGCCCGTCGTCTTGACCGCGACAAAGACGACGCCGTCCATCGCGGCGTCGCGGTGGCGAAGAGCTTCATACCGTGCGTCGAAGTCGGGCATGATGCCGCTATAGCGGCCGAACTTTCGCAGCGCGAGTCCGATGCAATGACCACGTCCGAAAATGACCGAAGATGTCGCGCGTCTGTTGGATCGCGCTAGATCGGCTCGTAGGTTTCCGATCCGCAGATGTCATCAGCCTCGGCGCGCCGGCGGTCGACCACCTTTCCGCCGGTGATCGTCACGATGTAGGTCTGGGTGCCGAGCGCGGTGCCGGTGGCAGAGGTGAGCTGCGCGCGGACGCAGGCCGTCCAGCCCGGTCCTCGCACCTCGTGATGGGGCGGGGCCACATGCACCTCGCGCGGATAGGACGTGGTGACGAAGACGACATCGATCTGCTCGCGCACCACGCGCTTGACGTCGGGGGGCGGTTCAGGCGGCTGCTGCTCGGCTTCCTTGATGCGCATGAACTCGGGCACCGGCGCGCGGCTGTCGGCAAAGCCGCAGGCGCCGAGCGCGAGCGCTCCGGCGAGCAGCGCCGCATGAGCAATGATCCGCAACATCCGTGAAGGTCCCCTGCGGGCCAACAGATAGGCACGAATGTGATCCGGCGAAGTCCCGCGCGATCAAGATTTGCTGAAGCCGGGGGGACCGGCGGCATTTGCTATTACAGGATTGCAGGCTAGTTTGTACCCCAGACGAGGGGGATTGCACCAATGAGGATTTTGGTCATAGCGGCCACGGTGCTGGCGCTGGCGACGGGCGCGGCTCAGGCGCAGATGGGCAGCGGCGGCAAGCGCCAGGGCAATGAGGCCAAGGCGGACAACAAGCCCAAGGTCGACGAAAAGGCCTACAAGGCCGCGCTCGAGCGCATTCCCGAGCCCAAGGAGAAGTATGATCCCTGGAGCGGGGCGCGCCCGAGCGAACCCGCCAAGAAGCCGAAATAAGTAAAGCGAGGCGGGGGGCCGACCCGCCTGCGTTATCCGGCCGGGCTGTTGCACTGCCGTTGCTTGTGGCGCGGCCGTCGGCCGCCTGGGAGAACTGGGGCGCAGATGCCCGTGGCTTGCGCTTCTCGCCATTGCGGCAAATCACGCCCGACAATGTCGGCAACCTGGCCTTCGAATGTCACACCGGCGATCTCGTCGTCATCGGCGATTGTGCCTGCGATCGCCGCACGCGTGATCGCGGGTCTGCGTTGGCGCTGCCGGCGTCGGATCGAGCGAGCATATCGCTGAATCGTTCGCGTGATGCGAACGGTCATTCACATCGTATGTACTACTGTACAAAGGCGAGGCCGACGCGCCTGTCGCTGCGCCAAACCGGGCGGCAATCGCGTACGAAATTGTCGCGCGAAATCGACAGTGTGAACGATTGCGGCAGCGCGACGGGGCCGTCGAGATCGATTGCGGCGCCGCCCGCTGACAGATTCCGCACCGTGCACGCAATGCCGCTGCCTGCAAAGGTGATCGTGCCACCCTTGAAAACACGGTGCCGCTGCGTTGCACGTTTCTCGATCATTCGCGTTAATCCAAAACGATGATTGTGAAATAGTGCATAGAAATTACGTTGAACTAAACTCAATACTGGCGCTACTTGCACACCGCTTCAGACTTCGTTTACGAAACTGAAGCGGAGATTCCCTCCGCCGACTTTCCCAACGAGCCTTTCTTTTGTGGCGCCGCGCGCCGATGGAGATTCTGATGAAGACCACGCTTTCGCTTCTGTTCGCCGCAGCGCTCTCGCTGTCGTCCGTTCCCGCCCACGCCACCAAGCTCGATCTCGCGACCATGAGCTGCAAGCAGTTCGTCGAGAGCGGCGACGACACCATCAAGATGGTGCTGACCTGGATGGACGGCTGGTACAAGGGCGACGAAGACAACGCGATCATCGACACCGAGGTGTTCGTCGAGAACGCCAAGCAGTTCGGGGCCTATTGCGGAAAAAATCCGAACGTCAGCATCGTCACCGCGGCCGACGAAGTGCTCGGCAAGTAAGCTGCCCGGCGTCTGAAGCGCGATAGCAATTGCGCTTCGGCATCGTGCTCGACATCATCGTCATCGAGAGCCGCGGTGCGCTTCGCGTTCACGCGGCTCTTTTCCTTTTTGCGTGAAGCTCACCCCGGCAGCATCGCGAACGCGCTCGACACCATCGCCACCGGCTTGTTGTCGGTGGCGGAGAGCAGGGTGACGCGGCCGAAGCTCATGGTGCGCCCGAGCCGCACCACGCGGGCATCAGCAAGCACGTCCGACGAGGACACCGCGCGCATGAAATGCGTGGTCTGGTCGACCGTGGTCATGGGACGATAGCCGCGACTGGCGGCCAGAATTGCGATCACCATCGCGGTATCCGCGAGCGCCATCAGCGCCTGGCCGCATACCACGCCGCCGTTACGGCACAGCCGTTCCGAAAACGCCATGCGCAGCAATGCGCCCGGTTGCCAGTCCGGCGCATCCGCCGGCTGGGCGTGCTCGATGCGCTCGACGGAGAGGTTGAGATCCTGGACCCAGGGCGCGAAGACCTCGCCGAGTACGCGTCTGGCGTCGGCGATGCCGAATTCCGCTTCTGGCTGCGATGGCATTGCTGTCGTTTCCTCCATTGTTGCCGGATGTTTCGGTCATTCTGCGCGCATTGGCGCGGCAAAGTCACCCGGTCTGCATTGGTCCCGTCGGCTTGAAAATGCCTGACTTCGCCCTCTATGATGC
>NZ_JBFULT010000524.1:0-5371 GCF_054049755.1 Bradyrhizobium sp. P5_C11_2 | reverse complement strand
GCATTCAGCACCGGAAGGTCGCGGGCGGCGGCCTCCTCCTCGACGCTGCGGGCGACACCATGGGCGCTGAAGACGGTCACGGCCTTGGGCGGAACCTCGGACAGTTCCTCGACAAAGATCGCGCCCTTGTTCTTCAGGCTCTCGACGACGTATTTGTTGTGCACGATCTCATGGCGCACGTAGACGGGCGGGCCGTACTTCTCCAGCGCCCGTTCCACGATCTCGATCGCACGCACCACGCCCGCGCAAAAGCCGCGCGGCTGCGCCAGATAAACTTCCATTGGACGCCCATCACGCAAGTTGCATCAATCCGCTTCTTAAGTCCCCAGCGGCACCCCGATACTGACCAGTGAGCTGCAATATCCGCACCACTGGTTTCGCGCACGCGGTAGCCGCCCACCCATTCGGGGCTCCAGCGTATGGAGGCACAGGACTTTGTGTCAAAAAATCGGCAACAAGGAAAGCCGGAATGCACGTGGAGTTCCGTCTCGGGAGGCTTGGCGGTATTATAGTAAACCGGGCCGGAGCGACATTTGTGCCCATCCCTTCGTCACTTTCCTGCCTCAACTCCCCGGCTATACCGGCCATCCCGCATGATTTTGCCACGCTCTCCCGCCGTTTACTTCGAACCTTGTTCCGGCGAGTGCCACTCAAAACAGCAATAGGTTTCGCCTGGGAACTCCGTTAAACAGYGGGCGTTTTTCGGCAAGCTGTTAACAGCAGAAAGAAAAGAAGTGCTGCAAAGCGTAGTCGTTGCCATCGTCAGGGCCTGCACCCGGTTTGCCACCCTCGTCGTCGTTCTCGGGCTCCTGCTGGCAGTGGGAGCGGGCTATTACACGTCCCAGCACTTCGCCATCAACACCGACATCAATTCGCTGATTGCCCAGAATCTGGACTGGCGGCAGCGCGACCAGCAGTTCGACCGCGCCTTCGACCGCGATGCCACGATCACGGCGGTCGTCGAGGCCAGGACACCGGAGATGGCGTCCGCCGCGGCGGACGCGCTGTTTGCCAAGCTGAAGGACGACAAGACCAACTTCCAGTCGATGCAGCAGCTCGGCACCGGCGAATTCTTCGAGAAGAACGGCCTGCTGTTCCTGCCGACCGAGGAGGTCGCCAAGGCCACCAGCCAGTTCGAGGCAGCCGCCCCCCTGATCGAGATCATGGCCGGCGATCCCTCGATCCGAGGCCTGACCGGCGCGCTGGAGACCGGGCTTGCCGGCGTCAAGCGCGGCCAGGTCAAGCTCGACAATACCGCGCGTCCCTTCAACCAGATCGCGCAGACGGTCGAGACCGTGCTCAACAAGGGCAAAGCGAGCTTCTCCTGGCGCGAGCTGGTCAGCGACGAGCCGCTGACGGATTCGGACAAGCGCGCCTTCATCGAGTTCAAGCCGATCCTGGACTACAACGCGCTCGAGCCCGGCAAGGGCGCCACCGACGCGATCCGCAAGGCTGCGGCCGAGCTGGATTTCCCGACCAAATACCAGGCGCGGGTGCGGCTGACCGGTCCGGTGCCGATCGCCAATGAGGAATACGCCACCGTCCAGGAGGGCGCCGTCGTCAACGGCGTCGGCACCGTCCTCGTCGTGCTGCTGATCCTGTGGCTGGCGCTGCATTCGGCGAAGATCATCTTCGCGGTGTTCATCAATCTCTTCGTCGGGCTTGCGATCACGACCGCCGCCGGTCTGATGATGGTGGGCTCGTTCAATTTGCTGTCGATCGCGTTCGCGGTGCTGTTCGTCGGCCTCGGCGTCGATTTCGGCATCCAGTACAGCGTTCGCTATCGTTCGGAGCGCTACAAGCACAACGATCTGACCGGCGCGCTGGTGCTGGCCGCCAAGCGCTCGGCGGTGCCGCTGTCGCTCGCGGCGATGGCGACCGCGGCCGGCTTCCTCTGCTTCATGCCGACCGACTACAAGGGCATCGCGGAGCTCGGCCAGATCGCCGGTGTCGGCATGCTGGTCGCGTTCCTGTCCTCGATCACCATCCTGCCGGCAATGCTGAAGCTGCTGAACCCGCCCGGCGAGAAGGAGCCGGTCGGCTACGCCTTCCTGGCGCCGCTCGATCACTTCCTGGAGAAGCACCGTGTGCTGGTCGTCGGCGGCACGCTGCTGCTGGCGCTCGCCGGCCTGCCGCTGCTCTACTTCATGAAGTTCGATTTCAACCCGATGAACCTGCGCAACCCGAAGGCGGAGTCGATCGCGACCTTCCTCGATCTGCGCAAGGACCCGAACACCGGCGCCAACGCCATCAACGTGATGGTCACGTCCGAGGAGCAGGCGAGGCAGGTCGAGGCGAAGCTGGAGAAGGTGCCCGAGGTGCTGCGGGTGATGTCGCTCAACAGCTTCGTGCCGGAGGATCAGGCGCCGAAGCTGAAGCTGCTCGCGCAGGGTGCCAAGGTGCTGAACCCCGCGCTCAATCCGGACCAGATCGACGCGGCGCCGACGGACCAGGAGAACGTCGAGGCGCTGAAATCCTCGGTCGACAATCTGCGCAGGACCGCGGGCGACGCGAAGGGCCCGGGCGCAGTCGCCTCGCGCCGCCTCGCCGACGCGCTCGGCAAGCTCGCCAATGCGGACGAAGCCACGCGCAACAAGGCGCAGGACGTGTTCGTCACGCCGATGAAGATCGTGTTCGACCAGCTCAGGAACGCTCTGCTGGCCGAGCCGGTCACCCTGAAGTCGCTGCCATCAGATCTCGTCAACGCCTGGAAGAGCAAGGACGGCATCATCCGCGTCGAAGCGTTGCCGAAGGGCGATCCCAACGACAACGACACGCTGCGCAAATTTGCGGCGGCGGTGCTCAAGGCCGAGCCGACCGCGATCGGCGGGCCGGTCTCGATCCTCAAATCGGGCGACACCGTGGTGAAGGCGTTCATCCACGCCGGCATCTATGCGCTATTGGTGATCGGCCTGTTGCTGTGGATCACGCTGCGCCGGTTCGTCGACGTGCTGATGACGCTGGTGCCGCTCCTGGTTGCGGGCGCGGTGACGCTCGAGATCTGCGTGCTGATCGGCCTGCCGCTCAATTTCGCCAACATCGTCGCGTTCCCGCTGCTGCTCGGCGTCGGCGTCGCCTTCAAGATCTACTATGTCGTGGCCTGGCGCTCCGGCAGAACAAACTTGCTTCAGACCAGCCTGACGCGCGCGATCTTCTTCAGCGCGCTGACGACGGCGACCGCGTTCGGCAGCCTGTGGCTGTCGAGCCATCCCGGCACCTCCAGCATGGGCAAGCTGCTGGCGCTCTCGCTGGTGACGACGCTCGCCGCCGTGCTGCTGTTCCAGCCGGCCCTAATGGGCAAACCCCGCAATCTCAGGGAGTAGGCAGATGTCGCCGACGGGGTCGGCGGCGTTCTTCTGACCGGGCTTGGCGGTGGTGGCGGTCTTCGGGGCTGCGGGGGCAGGGGCCGGTGCTGTGGCGCCGGTCGTACCGCCTGTGGTGCCACCTGTGGTGCCTTGGGCTTTCGGCGCCGCGCCGGTGGGCTTCGGCGCGCCCCCCTTGGCCATGGCGTTGGCGGTGCTCAAAGGAATCGGCGGGCCGACGCGGGTCCAGGTCTCGCCACCGCAGAGGAAGCCCAGGACGCAGCCCTTGATTTCGAGCTGGTCGGTGCCGACGGGCGTGATGGTCGCGCTGTAGAGCTGGCCGTCCTTGGCGTTGTAGACCTGCCCTTCCCACTGATCGACGCCGGGCTTCTTCTTCATGTCGATCAGGGTCGCCATGCCTAGCGTCGGCCTGGTCTTTTTCGACGCATCCGGATTGTATTCATCGCGGCCGCCGGGCTGCTTTTCCCAGGAAACCGCGCCCCACATGCTGCCATTGCATTGGGCGACACGAATGTTGGCGACGGCGTCGGCAACCCGCCAGTCGCCGGTCGGATCGGCGGCGAGCGCCGGGGTCAGGCCGGTGAATCCGCCAGCCAGTATTAGTCCGGTGTAAAGGGCTAAACGCATGATAGTTCCTTGGCAGTGCAACATGGTTTAAAGCTGTGCTTGCGAAGATGGTCCGAAAAAGGGCAAAAGGCCGCACAGACCGTTTTCAGCAACGGTCCGTTTTCAGTTGACGAGACGGCCCTCAACCGAAGTATGTAGCGGATGCACAGCCCAAATCCAGATATGTCTCAGCTGTTCGCGGACCGCCAGGCCCAGCGCAGCGCCCTGCATAATCGGCACCTGAACGAGCAGTTCGTTCGGGTCCTGAAGACGATCGGCTACGATGTCGGCTTCCRGAAGGGGCAGGGGCAGTATCTCTACGATCGCGATGGTGCCCGCTATCTCGACCTCTTGTCCGGTTTTGGTGTGTTCGCGATCGGGCGCAACCATCCGGTGATGCGCGATGCGCTCAAGAGCGTGCTCGATGCCGACCTGCCCAATCTCGTCCAGTTCGACGTCTCGGTGCTCGCAGGCGTGCTCGCCGAGCGGCTCCTGAAATACGTCCCCTATCTCGACAAGGCGTTCTTCGCCAATTCCGGCGCGGAATGCGTCGAGGCGGCGATCAAGTTCGCGCGCGGGGCCACCGGCCGGCCGGGCATCGTCTATTGCGCCCACGGCTATCACGGCCTGACCTACGGCGCGCTGTCGCTGACCGGCGATTCGAACTTCCGCACCGGCTTCGAGCCATTGCTGCCGGGCTGCACCTCGATTCCGTTCAACGACCTTGYCGCGCTTGAAAAGGCGCTGGCGTCGCGCGAGGTCGCGGCCTTCGTCGTCGAGCCGATCCAGGGCAAGGGCGTCAACATGCCCACGGACGAGTTCCTGCCGGGCGCGGCCGCGCTCTGCAAGAAATACGGCACGCTGTTCGTCGCCGACGAGATCCAGACCGGCATGGGCCGCACCGGCCGCTTCCTCGCGGTCGAGCACTGGAACGTCGAGCCCGACATGGTGCTGCTGTCGAAGTCGCTGTCGGGCGGCCACGTGCCGGTCGGTGCGGTGCTGACGCGCAAGAGCATCTTCGACAAGATTTTTAATCAGATGGACCGCGCCGTGGTGCACGGTTCGACCTTCTCCAAGAACGACCTCGCGATGGCTGCGGGCATTGCCACGCTCGATGTCATGGAATCCGAGAAGCTGATCGAGTCCGCCGCCAAGCGCGGCGCCGAGCTGCGACTGGCGCTGACGCGCATGGTGCCCGGCTACGAGCTGATGAAGGAAGTGCGCGGCAAGGGCCTGATGATCGGCATCGAGTTCGGGCCGCCGAAGTCGCTGCGGCTCCGGGCCTCCTGGAACGTGCTGGAGGCCGCCAACAAGGGCCTGTTCTGCCAGCTCATCACCGTGCCGCTGTTCAAGGATCACAAGATCCTCACACAAGTCGCCGGCCACGGCAGCCACACCATCAAGCTCTTGCCGCCGCTCACCATCACCGAAGAGGACTGCGG
>NZ_JBFULT010000523.1:0-5377 GCF_054049755.1 Bradyrhizobium sp. P5_C11_2 | reverse complement strand
ACCGTCGGAGAGAACCTGCGCCAGCTTGTCCTCAGCGCGCGGATTGATGTCGAGCAGCGCGCGGCGCGGCATGCGGATGGTGGTGAAGCGATCCGCGTCGGTGTGTCCGACGGTGCCGGTGATGCTCATGTCGACGAGCACCATCTGCGCGGGTGCGAGCTCGACGGTATGGCCGTTCTGTCCGACGCGGACAATGCCCGCATGTGCAGCGAGCAGGACGAGATCGTCGCTGCCATCGGCAAGGTGGCTCTGCGTGCGCGAATATTGCGCGGAAGCGCCTTCGGGAATGGCGAGCGCGATATTGTCGACCACGCTGATCTGGAGCCGGCAGTCGATGCTGTCGCCATGGCTCGGCCCGATATCGAGGCCGCAGGAACCGAAGGCCCTGTCGCGCCAATGTTCGAAAGCCGGACCATGCGGCAGCCCCGCATATTGGTGAATGAAGATGCCCGGCGTCTTCGCTGCATCCATCTGACTTCTCGCCCCTCTCCGGCACCATGATCGGCGGTGTCGATTGCAAATTCCGGGCATTTGACGCCGCGAATTGCGGAGAGGTTCAAATCGGGGGCAGATTTGGCGAGACTTGTCGGGATGCGACGGCGGACTGGACCGTGGCGACAGGAGTGTGCGCCCTTGTAGCCCGGATGGAGCGAAGCGCAATCCGGGGTTCTCACCAAGTGGCACGAAGGTCCCGGATTGCGCTGCGCTCCATCCGGGCTACGACGCAGCCTACTTCTTCGGCGGCGCCTGCGGCTGCGACGGCGGCACGGTCTCGATCAGCTTGCCGGAAAACACCGGTGCCGAGGTCGGCTGGCCGCTCGGCGAACCGCCGGCCTGCTCGACGGTGACGGCGTAGGTCGCGCCGTTGACGACGTCGGCATCGTAGGCGCCGAGCACCGGACGCGCGGTGAAATCGCCGGCGCCGATCACGCCGAGCGAGCGCGGACGCGGCAGCTTGTCGGAGATCAGCCAGAGCTCGAAACTCTTGCCGGGCTCCGGCGTCGCGCCGACCTTGCGCACCGTGAAATTCCGCGTGGCACCGTCGATGGTGAGGATGAAGGCGGGGCCGCCGCCCTGCCCCTGCAACAGCGCGACATATTGCGCGGAGGCAGCAAGCGGCGTGGACGGAGCCTTCACCTCGACCGTCTGGATCCGCGGTGCCGGTCGCAGCGCACCCGGAAGCGCATCGGGCTGCAGGATCTGAAGCGACAGCGTCACCAGCAGCGCGGCCGCAAGCGCGCCGACGGCAGATGCGATCGAGCGCCAGCGCTTCACGCGGCCCTCGAGCCGGATCACATTGGTGTTGTCCACGACCGGCGCCGGCGGCGCGCGCGCGACGTCCGGATCGGGCGCATGGACCTGCGGCATGAAGATCGGCACGACGTCCGGAATGGCATCCGGTTCGGGCCGCTGCGGCTCCGCCGGCGACACCGCTTCCGATGAAGCGTCCTGCGAGGGGACCTCCGGCGAGGATGCTTCCGTGACAGGCGGAGGTAGCGGCGGCGAGGCTTCGGACAGCGCGGGCGGCTCCTGCGCGAAGGCCGTCCGCGCGAGCTCGGACCTGATGTTCTCCCACACGATCGGCCGCGGCTCGACCGAGCCCACCATCTGGTTGAGGACGCCGAGCCGGAATGCCCAGGCCTGCACGATGGCGGCGAACTCCTTGTCCACCGCCATCATGGTCTCGACCTGCGCGCGCTCACCGGCATCGAGTGTGCCGAGCGCATATTCCGCGGCGAGCGCGATATGGTCCTCCGTGTAGGCCATCAATTGCAGTCCAAAACCACCTTCATAGTCCGAGGCACTCCCGGATATCCAACATGCTGCGCCGAAGCCACGTCTTCACCGTATTGACGGGCGCGGCGAATTTCTCGGCCAGCTGGTCGCGGCTCCAGCCGTTGTAATAGGCGAGAAGCACGAGCCTCTGACGGTCCGGCTCGAGCCGGCCGATGCATTCCAGGAGCCGCTTCAACTCCTCGGACATTTCCCGGCGCGCCAGCGGATCGGGACTGTCGGCGGCGACTTCCATCGCCTGGGGCTCTTCCTCGATGGAGACTTCCGTCTTCTTGCGCACGATGTCGATGGCGCGGTTGCGCGCGATGGATGCCATCCACGTGATCGGAGATGACAGCGCCGGATTGAACTGGCCGGCGCTGTTCCAGATCTTGACATAGGTCTCCTGAATGACCTCCTCCGCGAGATCCTGTCGGCGCAAGATACGGAGCACGACGCCATAGAGTTTCGCGCGCGTGGCGATGTAAAGCCGCTCGAAGGCGGCCTGATCGCCCCTCGCCACCGCCTCGATCAGCCCGACCAGCTCTGCTGGCGTCAGCATTCAGCCCCCCAACGCGCGGCCCCGTCGCATCCGGCGCGGACCCTGGCACTCCGCTACCATAGCGCGTGGCAAAGCCCGCCTCCAAGGGGCGGGGCGCCACGCTGTGGACAGCAAAGACGAAAACCCGGACCTTGCGGGTCCGGGTTCGCAAATTCTCGGCGGTTTGGCCGTGGCTGCCTTAGGCGATGGCACCCATGCGGGCACGCATCAGGCCGATGCTGTCGAGATCGGCCTGCTCGCGGGCGCTTTCCTCGGCGCGTTCACGGGCCTGGTCGCGCTCGTCCAGGAGCTCGACCTTCTTGAGCTCCTCGAAGGCTTCGCCGAGCGCAGCCTTGGCTTCCTCGAGCTGGCCCTTCAGTTCGTCGGCCGAGCGGGTCAGGTTCTCGCGGCGCTGGATGGCGGCCTTGGCGTAGGTCGGATAGGCAAAATGCGAGGGATCGTTGATCCCGGCGCGGTCCTGCTCGGTCTGGATCTCCCGTTCGAGATCGACCGACATCCGCTGGAAGTCGGCAATCATGGACTCGATCTGGGCGACCCGGCGGCGCTTCTCGTCGACCTGAAACTTCTTCAGGCGAATGAGGGTATCACGTGACTTCATCGACTCGTACTCCCCAGAAGTCCCTTGGCTGCACGTGGGACGACACCGGTCTCCCCACAGGCCCGATTGAGGCCAAGACCGGCTCTGCTACTCTGTGTGATCGGATGATGACGCGACAAAGTTAGCGTTCCGTTTCCAAATTGCCGAGGATTTGCGCCAACTGGCTGTAGCCGTCGGCAAGCGAGGCACTTTCGTCCTTGCGCTGGCGCAGGAAGGCCTCCAGCGGCTCGTGCAGGCGGATCGCCTCGTCGACCTCGGGGCTGGAACCGGCGCGGTAGGCCCCCAACCGGATCAATTCCTCCATGTCGGCATAGGTCGCCATCACCTGGCGCGCCCGCTGGATGGTCGGCCAGAACTGCGGATCGGCCGATTTCGGCATGGTGCGGGAGACGGATTTGAGGATGTTGATGGCGGGGTAGCGGCCGCGCTCGGCGATCGCGCGCTGCATCACGATGTGGCCGTCGAGGATGCCGCGGACCGCGTCCGCGATCGGCTCGTTATGGTCGTCACCATCGACCAGCACCGTGAAGATCGCGGTGATGGCGCCGACGCCGAGGCCGGGGCCGGCGCGCTCCAAGAGCTTCGGCAGTTCGGTGAAGACGGTCGGCGTGTAGCCTTTGGCGGTCGGCGGCTCGCCGGCGGACAGCCCGATCTCGCGCTGGGCCATGGCAAAGCGCGTCACCGAGTCCATCAGGCAGAGGACGTCCTGGTCCTCGTCGCGGAAATATTCGGCGACCGCGAGCGTCAGATACGCGGCCTGTCGCCGCATCAGGGCCGGCTCGTCGGAGGTCGCGACCACCACGACTGAGCGCGCCAGGCCCTCCTCGCCGAGGTCGTCCTGCAGGAATTCCTGCACCTCGCGGCCGCGTTCGCCGATCAGCCCGATGACGCTGATGTCGGCATCGACGTTGCGCGCGAGCATCGAGAGCAGCACCGACTTGCCGACGCCGGAGCCGGCGAAGATGCCCATGCGCTGGCCGCGGCAGCAGGTCAGGAAGGTGTTCATCGCGCGCACGCCGAGATCGAGCGGGGCGCCGACGCGCTTGCGCGAATGCGCCGGCGGCGGCGCGTTGCGGAACGGCATCGGCGAGGCGCCTTGCGGCAGCGGCCCCTTGCCGTCGATCGGCTCGCCGAGCGCATTGACGACGCGGCCAAGCCAGGCCGCGCAAGGCCGGACCTGGTTGGCGGCATTGGCGATGACGGCCTTGCAGCCGCGGCGCACGCCGTCGAGTCCGGCAAACGGCATCACGACGGCATTGTTGCCGGAGAAGCCGATCACCTCGCAGGGGATGAAGCGGTTGGCGCCGGTCTCGATCACGAGCCGTGCTCCGACCGACATCGCATGGATCGGGCCGGCCACCTCGACCATCAGGCCGCGAACACCGACCACGCGGCCATATATGTTGACGCCGTCGATGTCGCCGATCTGTTCGGCCAGAGCCTTCATAAGAGGGCCTTCATAAGGGCGACGCCTTCATAATGAGGGGCTTCGGGGCGAAAACCTTAAGTTTCGCCATATTTCTGAACGGCGCTTAACTTCGTGTTTACCCGCATCATTAATCATTGCGTCACTGTCTTTGTGACTGAGCGTGACTCCCCTTCAGAAGAAGGCTGAGTCGCGGGAGTCGGTTAGGCCCGTCTCTTAAAGTGGAACTTGAACGGAATCGGGTGACGAAAGCTGCTTCATCCGCAATACCTTAGGGCGATTCGACAAAAATTGCACCCGGGGGACTTGCGTTCCAGAATCAGATTTTGTTAACCATCTGTTGTCAGGATCCGAATCAGTTGTTCAAAGGCGTTTTGTTGAGTGCCGCGAATGCGGCCGACCTGACGCCCAGGAGCGGCGACTATGGGGAACTGGCATGCGCGTTTTGCTGATTGAAGATGACAGCGCCGTCGCGCAGTCGATCGAGCTGATGCTGAAGTCTGAGAGCTTCAACGTCTACACGACCGATTTGGGGGAAGAAGGCGTCGATCTCGGAAAATTATACGATTACGACATTATCCTTCTCGACCTTAACCTGCCCGACATGTCCGGCTACGACGTGCTCAAGCAGCTCCGGGTCTCCAAGATCAAGACACCGATTCTGATCCTCTCCGGCCTCGCCGGCATCGAGGACAAGGTCAAGGGTCTCGGCGTCGGCGCCGACGACTACATGACCAAACCCTTCCACAAGGACGAGCTGGTTGCCCGCATCCACGCGATCGTGCGCCGCTCCAAGGGCCATGCCCAGTCGGTCATCCAGACCGGCGACCTCGTCGTCAACCTCGACACCAAGACGGTCGAAGTCGGCGGCCAGCGCGTGCATCTGACCGGCAAGGAATACCAGATGCTGGAGCTGCTGTCGCTCCGCAAGGGCACGACCCTCACCAAGGAAATGTTCCTCAACCATCTCTATGGCGGCATGGACGAGCCGGAACTGAAGATCATCGACGTCTTCATC
>NZ_JBFULT010000522.1:0-5389 GCF_054049755.1 Bradyrhizobium sp. P5_C11_2 | reverse complement strand
CCATGCAAGGCGCGATGGCGCGCGCGGGCCGAAGAATGGCGCTGACCGTATTTAAATGCGATGGGGAGCACATCGCCTGTTTCTAGGCGCGGCATAAGTGACCGCGAGTGCGCAGTACGTGCCAKTCCTATGCCGATCCTATGCCATCGCGATCGTGCCAATCTCGAAATCATACGGCATCCGTCGCCATATCCGCTCCGTCGCGCAAGCTCGCGCGGCGGAGCGAACTGGTGGAATGATGTCGAATTCAGAAGTCAACGACCGGATCATTGATCCGATGATGGCAATCGCGAACTGTTCGACGCGGCAGCGTATCATCGTGGTCGGCACAAAGAGCATGGAATTGATGATGCAGTTGCATCGTCGCGGATATCTGCTGGCGGCGGCGGCAGGCAATTGCGGCCTCCCGGCAGCTCAATACGAAGTCGCGCTGGTGGATTGGCGGCGGCGCACGCTTCATGCGCTCGATGCGGCAATGGATTGGCTCGACGATTTCCTGAGCCCTCGCGCCGTGCTGGTGATCTGGCTCGATGCGCAGAAGGCAGCGGCGAAGGACTCTCTTCGTGCCGCAGTGACGAAGCACGGCTTCGTCGTCCTGGAGGGCGCCGAGCATCCATGCGGCAGCGTGCTGCTGGCGCGGCGTTCGCAGGCCTTCCCCGTTCAGCAGGCGGCGTGAGCGCCAGCCACCGCCCGCGGCAGCAACGCAAACAGAACTCTTCAGGGATTTATCCGATGCCGACATCGAAGATACGACGTGTTGTCATTCGCGAGTGGATGGCTCTTGCGCCCGAGCAACGACGGTCCGCCGAGCAGGCGGTCGCCTTTGCGCGACGCGCCATCGAAAGACATAGCCTGCCGCGCCGACGGCGAACGCCGCATGCCGCGATGATGGCATGGTTGAAGCCGCGCACCGGGCGGCCCTGAAACCGGCCAAATGCTTGAGCGCGATGGTGGCGAGGGCAATTGTGTGCACTGCCACCGCAATACGGCGGCGGCTGCCTAAGATTGCAGACAGCAATTCCACACGCTATACGCTCAGGGGATTGAGATAACTCAACGCATAATATCGGGGGGCGAAATGAACAAGTTGATGATTGCTGCCGCGGTGGCGGTTCTCGGACTATCGACCGCCAAGGCGGCTCCACTTTACGAATGCGGCGGCGATCCGGCCTGCCAGGCCAAGCGTGACAGCATGTCTCGCGCCACATATGACCGAAACATCAACCGCTGCCTCACCTCCGCCGGTGCCACGCGCGAGCAATGGCGCGCGCACGCAGTGCCGAAACCTGCTGCCGACAAAGTCCGCGCCTGCCTCGCCGCCAACGGCTAGCATCGGCAGYAACCTACCCGCCAAAATCCCGCGGCGTGAATGGCAGGTCCATCACCTTCCATTCCCCGTACTTGTCGGCCGGCAGCATCCTGTAGGGCTGGCAGGCCTGGAGCGCGCTCGTCGCGGACTTCACGAGGGCCACGCCCTTCGCTGATGGCGGGGCTTCGATCAGGATCGGCGGGCGCAGCAGCGTGCCGTCGGTGGCGAGCACCGCGCGCAGCTTGATGCGCACGCTGTCGGTCGGCTCGACCCCGGCCGGCAGTTTTGCGCAGCTCTTCAAGTGCCGGCGCAGCTCGGCGATGATTTCGGGCGGAAGCTTGGCGGCGATCGAGTCCTTGGCGTCGCCGCCGTCGTCCTTGGGCGCGTCCTTCGGCTCGGGCGGCAATTCCGGCGGAAGGCCCAGCATGACGCCGTATTTGACGGTGACGTCGGGCTCGGGCGCCTGATAGGCCGGCGGCGCAGCCTCCCGCTGCGGCATCGCTTGTGGCGGCTGCGGCGCCGGCTGAGGCTGCTGCAGCGACTGAGGCTGCGGCGCCGGCTGAGGCTGCAATTGCGGCAGCGGCTGCTGCGGCGGCAGCTGCGATGGCTGCGGCTGGGGTTGCGAAGGCTGTGGCTGCTGAGGCTGTGGCTGCTGAGGCTGCGACTGCGCATTTGCCTCATGTTGCTTTGGCGCCTGTGAGGGTTGTGGCTGCGGCTGCTTCTGCTGTTGCGGTTCGGGTGGTGCCTGCTGCTGCTGCGATGATTGCGACGCGGCCTGTTGCTTGGCCTTCGCCGCCGCATCCGCCTTGTCGGTAAGATCGAGCTTCGGCAGCTTCAGGTCGGGGGGCGGCTCCGGCGCCTTCTTGGCCTCTTCCTTGGCCTTTTCCTCGGCTTTGGCCTCCTCCTGCTTCACCTGCTCCGGCGTGACGATGTCGACCGACACCGTTTCGGGCGCTGCGGGGTGAAACGGATGGACCTCGCTGATCAGGATGATCAGCCCCACCAGCGCCAGATGCGCGATCGCCGACGCTGCAACGTCCGTCCGTATGATCTTCCGCAGTTCCATCGCCCGATCTTGGGTTGCCGCCCTGCTCCTAAAGCGCGATGAGGTCAGGATCAACCGTCATCGCGCTTCAGGCTCTCGTTTGAGCATGATCTTATCGGAAAACCGCTTCGCACTTTTCCGGATCATGCTGGGCCTACGGCAGCCCGCCCTCAATCCCATTTCGGCGCGAAGCCGAAATCCATCAGCCGTCCCTTCGGACTGGCCAGCGCCGAGATCCGCGCCATCTCGTCGTCCGACAGCTCGAAATCGAAAATCTCGATGTTTTCCGACAGACGTTCGATGCGCGAGGTCCGCGGGATCGCGGAAACATTCTGTTGCACCAGCCAGCGCAGGCAGATTTGCGCCGGCGTCTTGCGATGGGCGCGCCCGAGCTCGACCAACGTCTGGTCGTTCTTGATGCGGCCCTTGGCGATCGGGCTGTAGGCGACCAGCGCCAGCCCATGCCGGTCGCACGCCGCCCGCACCTTGGCCTGGTCGAGATAGGGGTGAAATTCGACCTGATTGCAGGCGAGCGGCTCCGGGCACAGCGCGACCGCCTGTTCGATCAGCGCCACCGTGAAGTTGGAGACGCCGATGTGGTGCGTCAGGCCCATGCGCTTGGCATGCGCCAGCGCGCCCAGCGTCTCCGCCAGCGGCACGTGCGAATTGGGCCAGTGCAGCAGCAGGAGATCGACGCAGGGAAGCCGCATCCGGACGAGGCTCTCCTTGACCGAGCGCTCGAGATCGTGGGGCGCGAAATGGTTGGTCCAGACCTTGGTGGTGAGGAAGATGTCGTCGCGGCGCACGCCCGAGGACCGCAGGCCGTCGCCGACCTCGCGCTCGTTGTCATAGACCTGCGCGGTATCGATGTGGCGATAGCCGAACCGCAGCGCCTGCTCGACCACGCGCGCGCAGGTGCGCCCGCTCAACTCCCAGGTCCCGAGTCCGATCGCCGGTATCCGTGCGCTGTTGGCCTCGACGAACAGCATGAGGAATCCTCTCTGTCGCAGTCGCCCCCAGGCGCATTATGGACCCGGCCAGCCACAGTGCCAACGGAAGCCGCTACAGCCGGACCGGGTTATTCAGCGCAATGCTAACGGGAGGTTGGCGTCAGGCCTTGCCGTCAAGCCTTAAACGTCAAGCTTTGGCAAGCGCCTGGAACACCGTCTCCGGTGCGTGCGCGATCACCGCGAGCAGCGCGCGGGCCGGCCCGCGGGGGGCGCGCTTGCCCTGCTCCCAGTTGCGGATGGTCTCGACGGGCACCCCCAATTTGGCGGCGAACTCCATCTGGGTGAGGCAGGCGCGACGGCGCAGGTCGCGCACCGCGAGCGAACCTGATTCAGCCGGCGTGGCAGCGCTCGCGGGCTGGAGCGGACACTCCTGCCCGTCCCGCAATTCGACGATCCGCCCGTCCGCCTTCAGCCGCAACCGCATGCTCATTCCCCCAAGCGCGGGCGATGATGCGGCAGGTCGCTTAAGTTCGGATTAAAGATGATGGCTGTCAGTCCGTAGCCCGGATGGAGCGCAGCGCAATCCGGGGCGCCTCTCGTACCGAAGCAGCGGTCCCGGATTACGCTTGCGCTCCATCCGGGCTACGAATTCCAACGCGCTGCCTACCTCAACCCGAACCAGAGCGTCGCGATGCCGAGGAAGGAGAAGAAGCCGACGACGTCGGTCACGGTGGTGACGAACGTGCCGGAGGCCACCGCCGGATCGGCCCGCACCCGCTCGAGCGCCATCGGAATCAAGATGCCGCCGAGCGCGCCGGCGACGAGGTTGCAGATGATCGCGAGCCCGATGACGATGCCGAGGCCCGGGATCCTGAACCAGACCACCGCCGCAATCCCGGTGATCACGGCGAAGGCGAGGCCGTTGACGAGGCCGACCGTGGCCTCGCGCATCACCACGCGCCAGGCATTGGAGGAGCCGAGCTCGCGGGTGGCGAGCGCGCGCACCGCGACTGTCATGGTCTGGGTCGCGGCGTTGCCGCCCTGGCTCGCCACGATCGGCGCCAGCACGGCCAGCGCCACCATCTTCTCGAGCTGGCCCTCGAACAGGCCGAGCACGGAGGACGCGAGGAAGGCGGTGGCGAGATTGACCAGCAGCCAGTTGAACCGCGCCCGCGCGATGGTGAACACGGTGTCGGAGAGTTCTTCGTCGCTGTTGACACCGCCGAGCGCCTTGAGGTCCTCGTCCGCCTCTTCCTCGATCACGTCGACGACGTCGTCCACGGTGATGACGCCGACGAGGCGATCCTGGGTGTCGAGCACGGGGGCGGCGACGAGATTGTACTTGCCGAACATTCGCGCCACCTCCTCCTGGTCCTCCAGGACGGAGACGCGGCGGCGATCCTCGTCGGTCAGCTCGGCGAGCGGCACCGGACGGCGGGCGCGGAGCAGCACGTCGAGCGGGATCGCGCCCTGCCAGTGCTGGTCCTTGTCGACGACGTAGATCTCGTAGAAGCGGTCGGGCAGATCCGGCGTCTCGCGCATGTAGTCGATCGCCTGGCCCACGGTGAAATCCTGCGGCACCGCGATGAACTCGGTCTGCATCCGCCGGCCGGCGGAATTTTCCGGATAAAGCAGGCTGCGCTCGAGCGCGACGCGCTCTTGCAGCGGCAGCTTCTCGAGGATCTCCTCCTGATCGGCCTCGTCGAGGGTCTCGAGCAGCTCGACCGCGTCGTCGGATTCGAGCTCGCGGACGCCCTCGGCGACGGTCTCCGGCGGCAGCTCCTCGAGGATCTCCTCGCGCACGCCCTCGTCGAGCTCGTTCAGCGCCGAGAAGTCGAAATCGCGCCCGGTGAGCTCGACCAGGCGGACACGGTCGTCGGGCTCCAGAGCCCCGATCAGATCGCCGAGATCGGCCTCGTGCAGCTCGGCGACGCAGGCGCGCAGCGCGGCGCTGTCGCCGGCCTCGATCGCATGCGCGATCTCCTCGACGAATTCGTGACGAATTTCGCCGTCTTCATTGCGCATCGGAACGTGGTCGAGTACCGAGGCCTCGGCGGAAGGGGCACCGTCCATATGTTCGTCCAT
>NZ_JBFULT010000521.1:0-5400 GCF_054049755.1 Bradyrhizobium sp. P5_C11_2 | reverse complement strand
CAGCACGTCGAGCGGCGCCCACGGCTTGGCCCAGAATTTTGCGCCGTCAGGCAAGGCCTGCGCCAGGGGGCGGCCCGACGTCACGACGACGTCGAGCTTCGGATTGCGGTCCTTGGCGACATGCGCCAGCTCGACCCCGTTCATGCGGCCGGCGAGCTGGACGTCGGTCAGCATCAGGCAGAGCGCGCCGGCATTCTTCTCAAGCACGCGCTCGGCGGCTTCCGCACTCTCGCACTGGATGACCTGGTAACCGCTCTCTTCCAGCAGGAGGCTCAGCATCTCCCGTTGCATGACGTCGTCTTCAACGATGAGCGCCGTTGCACGAAATGGTTCTGGTTGTCCCATCGGTGGCTCCCAATGCTGCCGCCTCCGTCCAAGTAACGTTTGTTAAGGAGCCAACCCGGTTACAGTTCAGTTCCATTCTGAAAAAATGTAGATCATGGTTCCACCCTTCGGGGCGTGAGGGGGATTCATGACTGCGATTCACAACCCGCCGCCACACTCTCCGTCGTCGTCCCGGCGAAGGCCGGGACCCATAACCACCGAACTCAGTTTGGCGAAGGCTTGCGATTCTGGACTCCCACCGCCCGTCACCGATAGATTCCGCGGTATGGGTCCCGGCCTTCGCCGGGACGACGCTGGAGAGATTGTGCGCCAATCTCTCCGCTGTCATGCCCCGGCTTGACCGGGGCATCCAGTACGCCGCGGCTTCTCCGTATCCGTTCACTGTCTCTGGGATACTGGATCACCCGCTTTCGCGGGTGATGACGCCGCCTGTGTGGTTCGATTGCGCCCTCTCTCAGGCGCGCCTCACTGCCCCATCAGCCGGTCCGCAAAATACCCGATCGTCTTGCGGTAGATCACCGCCCTGTTCCATTCGCGCATGGCCTCGAAATTGGCGGTGCCTTCGCCATAGGGCTGGCCCATCTTGAAGCCGCTGGTGTGCAGCAGGTTCGCGGTCGAGGCGAGCACGTCGGGGACGCTGTGGCGGAGGTCGACGTGACCGTCGCCGTCGAAATCGACGCCGTATTTGACGTAGGACGACGGCAGGAACTGGGTCTGGCCGATCTCGCCGGCATAGGCACCGATGAGGTCGCGCAGCGGCAGGTCGCCGCGCTGCACGATCTTGAGCGCTGCGAGCAATTCGCCCTGGAACAGCTCGGTGCGGCGGCAATCATGCGCGAGCGTCGCGAGCGTGCGGACCACCGGCAGCTTGCCGATGTCACCCTTGCCGAAATCGCTCTCCAGCCCCCAGATCGCGACCAGGATGTAGCGCGGCACGCCGAATTGCTGCTCGATCCGCGAGAGCAGCGCGGCATGACGCTGGAGCAGCGCGCGGCCGCCATTGATGCGGCCGGGACCGACCCGGGTCGAGACATACTGCTCAAAGCTCTTGTTGAAGGTGTAGCGCTGGCGCCGGTCGAAGGCGAGCACGGCGCCGTCCTGGGTCACGCCGCTGAGCGCCGCGCTGGTCACGCTCGCCGAGACGCCGGCGGACTGCGCCTCCGCGGCCATGCTGGCCACAAAACTGTTGAAGTCGCCGCCGCAGCGTGCGGCCTCGGCTGAGCCGCCGGCCAAACCAACGAAGCCAACAACGGCCAGAGCGTATCTCAGCATGTAATTCCTCATATCTCCCTGCGCGAAGCAGCGCGCGATCATGCCCGGGAACACCATCTCGGTCAAAGCGGCCGGATCGCCGCGGCTCGCGCCACCATGACGCAGCATTGCGAGCCGGGATGAACCTCGATCGTCCTGCTGAGACAAACGATCAAGCCCAGGACGTGCGCCGCAGGGATGCGCGCATGGGTTGAGTTGCCGTTTCGTTCCGAAAGGCGCGCGATGGGGAGTTCTCCAGCACCGGATCCACCTTTCATCGGCGGTCCGTCCGAGGGCGCGTCCCGGATCGACCGGCGCATCATGCTGCGCCGGCTGTACCTGAAGGCGACCATCACCTTCGTCTTCGGCATCCTCTGCCTCGTCGGCTTCAACGATCGCTCGATCCGCACCGATCCCTTCACGCCCGACACGGGCTGGATCGAATGGCTGTTCAAGCCGCAACCCGATCCGCGTCTGGCCATCATGCCGGTGGTGCCGATGGGAGCGGCCGGCGTGCTGTCCTGGCGGCCGAAATCGACGGCTTGGCTCACCGAACGGCCGGTCGGGCTGCCGGACCCGACACCGCAACGGGCTGCGTCCCATTGGCCGGGCCTCACGCCCGCTTATGCCGGCGAGCCCGATCTGAAGGTCGCTCAGAGGCCAATACCCGGCCCGCCCAATCAGGCCGAGCCGTCGAAGTCCCCCAACATCCCGGTGCAACAGTCACCGGTTCAGCAGCCTATCCAGCAACAGCAGCCGATCGATTCGAAGGATTCGAAACTGCCTCCCCCGCGCCCCGCTCAGCCGGTGGCGGTCAGGCTTGTCCCGGATCCGAGCACCGATCCCAATTTCGCGACGCTTCCCGCGCGCCAGCCGCTTTCGGAGGGAGCCTATTGGGCCGGGTGCGATACGGGTGGCGGACTTTGCCTGCGACTGGCAGGAATCGATGGCTCCTATAGCCAGGACGGCGGACGGAGCTGGAAGGGGTATCCGACCGACCTCAATCCCGCGCCATTCGTCACCGCCGGCAAGGAGCGGCCCTTGCTGGTTCCGGCCAATGCGTTCGATGGCGCGCAGGCAGGCGACATAGAGAAGGCGCAGCAGGCCGTCATCAACGCGCAGGTGCCGTTTGCATTGTCGGGCTACGTCGTCGATGACGAACTTCGCGGATATCGTGCATCGCGCGTGAATGCGAAGCTGGAAGGAGGCGTCAGGGAATTTCTGCGGGCAACGTCATCGCGGATGAACTTCTTCGGTCTGCTGCCTCCGGACGAACAGGTCGATCTGCCCCGTCGCACCACCAAGATGTTCACGCTGTTCGCGCAAGGCCATCTCGCCGCCACGACATTCAAGCTGTTCACCCCGGCAGGCCAGGTCGATCACGACACCCAATTCATCGCCCTTCCGACCAAGGCGAACCTCCGCTCCGCTCACTTCCAGCCCGACCAGCGCTTCGGCTGGATCTCGTCCGGCTGGGAGGACGGCAACGAGGAAGGCCCGCTGCCGGCGATCTTCCAGACCTCGGACGGCGGCAAGACCTGGGAGCGCCTGTGGTATCGATCGCAATTTGCGCCCTGGGTGCTGTTCGGCGCGATCCCAGGATTGGTGATCGCGTTCTTCTTCACCGGACTTGGGTGGTACGACCTGCCGAGCAGCAAGGTCGACGAGGGCATTTCGGCGACCGGCACGTCCGATACGCCGATCGGGTGGAACGATTTCGACGTGCTCGGGATGAAGCCGCTGGCGCTCGCGCTGTCGCGGTTCGTGCGCAACACCAGCACCTCGCCGCCATTGACGATCGCCATCACCGGTCCATGGGGCACCGGCAAGAGCTCGCTGATGAACCTGGTGGCGGAAGATTTGCGCCAGCGCGGCGCTAGCCCGGTCTGGTTCAATGCCTGGCATCACCAGAAGGAAGAGAACATCCTTGCGGCGCTGCTCGAGAACATTCGCGGCCAGGCCATTCCATCAGCCTGGCGGCTGTCGGGCCTGTGGTTCAGGGCGCGACTTCTGTACGTGCGCGCGGGAAGGGACATCGTTCCGCTCCTGCTTCTGACCGCGTTGGTCGTCAGCGTCGCCTGGGCGTTCAAATGGGGGGCAATCGGCAATTCGCTCGCCGCTTGGATCAAACCCGACGCCGAGTGGCCGAAGCTCGCGCAATTGACGGATTCCGCGAGCAACTGGCTCGATCACGCAGCCTTCGTCGGCGCCGGCACATTGCTGCTCGTGATCGTCAAGATCTACGCAACGATGAACCTGAAGCCGTCCGAGTTGATGGCGACGTTGCGCGGCAACTCCAAGCTCGCCGATTTCAGCGCCCAGCTCGGCTTCCGCTACAAGTTTGCCAAGGAGTTCGACGCTGCCGGCCGCGCCCTGCGCACCTCGACCAATCCGGGACTCGTCATCTTCATCGACGATCTCGATCGCTGCTCGCCGGGAAACCTCATGGAGGTGCTGGAATCCATCAACTTCCTGACCACGGCGGGTCCGTGCTTCATCTTCCTCGGCATGGACGAACCCAAGGTGGTCGAGATCATCGCCAAGCAATATGGCGACGATCAGCAGCGCGCCCGGCAATATCTGAAGAAGCTGCTCAACCTCACCGTTCCCGTGCCCGATTCAGACGTCCGCAACAGCATCGGGCTGTCGTCCGGCCACGACGTGCCGCCCGGCGGCAATTCGCCATGGCCCGACCGCATTCGAGCCGCCCTTCGCTACGTGCCCGATGTCGGGATACCGGCGATGGTGCTGATGCTGATGATCTGGCTCCTGGCCTCATGGGCGAACAATCTGCAGAATGTCGTTTCGCCTCCCACGGCGAAGCTCGAGCAAACCGCGGCAAAGCCCGCATCCGCCGCCGTCGAGGATCCCGCGCCAAGCGCCTCGAACCCGGCGCCCGATACCACGGCTGTTGCCAAGATCACCATCCCGGCACGTTCCGCCGATGAGCTCATTCTCTCCCGGCGCGTGCCGCCCTATCTCGGTCTCGCCGTCGCGCTGCTGCTCATCGCGATGCTGGGAGCCCGGCGCATGACCATGGTGCGGGAGGACAGGGTGGAGGACTCCAAGCATTTCCGCGCAGCCCTGGCGATCTGGCATCCGGCCGTGTTCGAGGCCGACCCCACGCCGCGCGGCGTCAAACGTCATCAGAACCGGCTGCGCCTCCAGGCGATGCGGCTGCGACCGGCGCACGAGGCACCCGATCTTCTGGACCAATGGTTCGGGGTCAAGCCGGCGGCAGGTGGCGGCGCCAACATCAGCGAGCCCACGCTGGTTGCGCTCGGCGGCATCGTCGCGCTGTGCGGCGACATTCCGGATTGGTCCGTGGATCCGTTTCCTGCCGTCACGCCCGAGGCGGAATCATCCAAGCGGCTCGTCCAGCAATGCGTCGGCGGGTTCGTACGGACGTTCCCCATGGATTGGCCGCCGACACCGGAGGCGATCGAGGCCTTCAGGGCGCTCCGGCGCTCCCTTTGAGACGCGCCATTCAGAACCGGCGACGGTCGGCCAGCGACTAACATCGGCGCCCTCCTTTCCCCCCAACCGACAGAGATGCCGATGCCCTCGCGAAACGTCTTCGGACTGCCCGTTCTGGCCATCCTGGTTTCAGCTTGCACCGTCACCGCCGCCGTCGCGCAGACGCGCGACGTCGCAGGCAGCCGCGACTATCCCGGCATCGGCCGGTTCACCGGCAGCGTCATCACCGGSTATGTGGTGAAGGATTTCGACGCGGCGCGGATGCAGGCGGCAGCCTTCAAGGACGGCCAGCCCACCGACCCGCGGCGGCTCGAGGGCCGCATCATC
>NZ_JBFULT010000520.1:0-5419 GCF_054049755.1 Bradyrhizobium sp. P5_C11_2 | reverse complement strand
CAGCCGGAGCGCTCTCGACCGCGGGCTCAGGCTCTTCGACCTCCGTCACCTTCACGAACAGGTTCGGCACCCGCTCGGCACGATCGAGCAGCCAGGCCGCTCCGATCATGATGACGATGCCGACGACGGAGACCGCGAGCTGCTCCCACGTGCCCTTGGTGTACTGGGTCAGGATCCAGTGCGCCGAGAACGACAGGAAGACGCCGAGGCAGAAGATCGGCAGCGAATGCTGGCCGCAGAGGATGATTGGGCGCAGCCAGGCCCCGTGCAGCAGCCGCCATCGGCGCGAGATGAAATGGGTGATCCAGATCGCCAGCGCGAGGAAATGCGTGAAGCGCAGCATGTCGAGATCGGTCTTGTCGATCGGGTAGATCGCCTTGATCATCCATTTCGGGATCAGCGCCTCGAGCGCGGGGATATGCCAGGTCATCACGATCAGAAGCGCGAAGGCGAGCCAGGCCGCGGCCAGTGCCATCGCCGCCTTCGACCAGACCCATTTGGCAATCTTCTCGATCTGGCCGATGCCGCACCAGGCCGCGAACACGAACATCAGCTGCCAGCAGAACGGATTGAAGTACCATTTCGTGCCGGGCGGATATGAGGCGATGTTCCAGTCGAACCAGCGCGACAGCATGTAGAGCACCACGGACGCGGCGAGCGTAAGGTTCGGCCGGCGCACCAGGCACCACACGATGAAGGGCGAGGCGAACACCAGCGTGATGTAGAGCGGCAGCACGTCGAGATTGACCGGCTTGTATTTCAGGAGGATCGCCTGCCCGATCAGCTCGTCCGGATGCGACAGGAAGTTGAACACGTTGAACTCGTGCTCGTACATCGGATTGTCGAAGCGGCGCGCGGTGCGGGCGATCTGCGCCGTGAACAACAGGAACAGCATGATGTGGGCGACATACATCTCGGCCGCGCGCCGCCACAGCCGCTTCAGCGCCGCGAGAAACCAGCCGCCGGCGACGATCGGCCCGTAGATCCAGCCGACGAGATAGCCGGAGATGAAGACGAAGAACTCGGCGGCGTCGCTGAAGCCGTAATTGCGCAAGGTGAGCCAGGCCACGACGTCGTGCGGGATGTGATCGAGAAAGATCATCCACAGCCCGATGCCGCGGAACAGATCGAGCCGCAGGTCGCGCTCGACCGGAGCCAACAGCGCTGACTGGTCCCGTATGATCATGGCCCCAGCCTCTTTCCGGTGGGCGTCGCGCCAAAGCGGCGCCGGCAAAATCGGATGCTAAAAAATCTCAATCAAAAGTCACCTGGCCTTGCGGCCAGTGCCAACGGTAGCCGACCTTGGTGCGCGCGCAAGGGACTTTGTCATCGGAGCGGGCGGCACCGGCGGGCCGCGCTCTGCGCTGCACAAAGCGCGCGGCCTTGCAAAAACGTCGCAAACAACCCCATGCACAGTACAAGCGCCGCGCTAAGCTTTTGTTTTAACTGTAGGATTTTCATGACGTGTCGGGCAAATATCAGCCCGCGACGGCGCGGTCGCGGACCCGACCGTCAGCGGCGAGCAGGATCAGGTCAGCTCATCACCCCGGGCGAGCACCTCGTTCAGCATCGCCTCGGCCTTCTGCCTCAGCGGCAGCGCGCCGCTTTCGGATGCGATCGCGATCGTGCCGCGGAGCGCGGCGAGAATGGCCGCCTTGTTCTCCGCGCTCGAGGCCGGCGTCACGACGGCTTCGACGAACAGGGCCTCGGCCTCGAGGCCGGCGAACCCCTGCTGGCGGGCGGTGTTGCGCGCCTCGCGCAGCATGTTCTGCGCGGCCTGGGTATCGCCGAGGCGGGAGGTGGCCAGCGCCAGGTAGATCGAGCTGCGCAGCACCGCCGAGGTGTAGCCGACCGCCTTCGCCTCCTCGCGCGCCTCGCCGAGCATGCCGCGCGCGCGGTCGAACAGCCCCTGCTCCAGATAGGCGATGCCGAGATGGCAGGCGAGCACCGGCACGAACAGCCGGATGCCATGCTTCTGCGCCAGGACGAACCCCTCTTCGAGAATGGCAGCGGCCGCCGCCGGATCGTTGCGGCCGAGCTTCAGCCACCCGCCGCTAGAAGCCGCCGCGACACGGTCATAGGGACGGCCCGTCTCCTCCGCGATCGCCGCGGCCTGCTGCTGGAGCTGCTCGGCGGCATCGAGCTCGCCCATCACGGTGTGGGTGAAGCTCTTCATCATGCAGCAGAGGAGGAGCGTGTATTTTGGGGGAGTTCCGAAGGGCGCGCTTGCCTCCGGCCCCATGAGATTAGCGCGGCCTCGCGCCAACGTCTGCTCCGCTTCGCGATATCGACCAGCGAGAAAATAGGCCTGTCCGAGATTATATTGTGCAAGGTTGCGCCAACCCGGGTTGCCTGACTTCTCGGCGAGACCAACAACCTCCTGGCCAAGCGCAACCGCTTCAGTTGGCGTCCCGTAGAAGTTCTGTCCACCCGCCATGACGGTCATGGCGGCGACCTTTCTTCCGATGTCGTCAATTCCACTAGCCCGGCGTTCGGCCTCTTTTCCGAGATCGATCCACTCGGCAACCTGGCCGGACCAGATGAATGCCATTCGCGCTTCCATCCGGAGGTCAATTGCATCTGCCTCCCGCGAAGGAGTCATCGGTATTTTGTCGAGGGAACTCATCGCGATCCCGAAATAGTCGACCGCATCGGCATATGCCGAGCGCACAAGACATTTCTGCGCGGCACCCCTCCCGTACCCGAACGCTTTCAGCCAATCCTTCGCGCGCATTGCGTGGTAGCAAAGCGTGTCAGGACCGTCGCTCCATGTCTCGCTTTCGAAGGCCGCAAGAATTCGCGCATGTATATTTTCGCGCACCTTTTCGACCATCGACTCGTAGGTCACTTGGCGGACCATCTCGTGCTGGAACTCGATCGAGTCCTCAAGTTCACTATCGATCCTGACGAGGAGCTCGGCTCGGTCGAGCGCTCCAAGGCAATCCTGGAGAACGTCTTCGGGCAGCGCCGCGACGTTCCGCAGCATCATTACGCTTGAGCGTGGCCCCAGCGCCGCCGCTATTTGGAGAACCGAGCGCTCCTGCCTTGAGACACGATCGAGTCGCGCCGCAATCACGCCCTGAATGCTGGTGGGGATACCGAGCTCTTCAATGGGTCGAACGAGCGCAAGGTCACCCCACTGACCGCGAAGCGTGCCACTATCTTTCAGCCCACGGCAGACTTCCTCGAGAAACAGGGGAACGTTGGCAGTATGAGAGATGATCCGGTTCTTCAAATCGGTGTTCGTCGCCGACGGTCCGAGCATATCGGCCAACATGGCCAATCCCGAATCGTCATCCAGGGGGCGCATTGCAATCACTTCCGCGTGGCAGCGCGCGATCCACTCAGGCATGCCGTTCGGCCTGCTCGTGAGAAAAACTATCAGGTTGGGGCTCTGCAACGACGCGATTGCAGCAACAACCGTATCGCTGGCTCGGTCGATCCAGTGCAGGTCCTCGATGAGAAGAACGGTGCGCTGCTGGAGGGCCAAGCTTTGAACGATGGCGCAACTTGCATCGGAAATGGCACGCGCGCGCGCGTAAGGCTCCAACTCGCTCCAGCGAGGATCCTCGACCGGAATATCCAATATGGAATCGATCGCGAGTTGATGGATTGCCTGCAACTCCTTTCGGATGTCGACCAGACTATCCGAATCTCTGGCGATCACTTCGAAGATCGAAAGTATAGTACGCTTGAGCGCGCTGAACGGTACGCCCTGAAGGTTCGGGCTGCACTCAGCGTCGATCAACCGCCAGCCATCGGCCTTGAGCTCCTGGGCGAACTCATGTGCGAGCCGCGATTTTCCGATGCCTGCATCGCCGATCAGAAAGACCGTCTGCCGGCTTGCACTAGACCTCTCCGCGGCACGTCCCAACAGGGCCCGCTCGGTCGTGCGATCGACAAACCGCGAAACGCTCCGGGCTCGTCGCACCCGCCAGCTTGAAAGGTCGCTCGCTCCGACGACACGGTAGACCGGCAGCGGCTCGTTGAATCCGCGCAGCACCTTGACACCCAAGGATTCGAACCGGACATGTCCATCCGCGAGTTTCTGGCAGGCCTCCGACACGTAGATCTGATTGGCCTCGGCCGCTGCCTCCAGCCGCGCGGCAAGATGCTGAGCGGCTCCTCCGATCTCGTAGACCTTGGAAAACTCGCTGGCGACCATATAGGCGACGACGTGCCCCGAATGAAGGCCGACCCGAACCTGAAGTCCGGGATCGCCAAGACGGCCGACCCGCCGGACAAGCTCGATGGCCGCATGGCAGGCGAGCGGCGCATGGTTGTCGTCGGCGATCGGGGCACCAAAGACAGCGGCCAAGCCGTCCCCCAACTCCTTGCTGACGATGCCGCCAAACTGGCGTACCGCGCCCCTCATGGCCGCCAGCGCAGGCTCCAGGCGTGAGATGGCCTCCTCCGGCTCCAGTTCGGCAACAAGCCCTGTGGAGTCGATGACGTCGGCTCGGAGAATTGTCACAAACCGCCGCTCGCTGTCGGGATCAGCACGCCGACGTACCGCCGCCCCACACTTGGAGCACCAGCTATCGTCCGGATCAATCGCCGACTGACACGCGAAGCAATGCATTCCTGCGCCTTCAAGGATCGCGGCGTCGCTGTCGTCCAGCGCCCGCGAGCAACTGTGGTAAGAATACCTATCAAGAACCGCTTAGCAATCGGACTTGCCCATCGCCGTTTAGCGGGGCACGGTGCGGGTGGCGATCTGGACGAACCACAGTCCTGAGTGGTAGCGTACGCAAATCCCAGCAAAGATGGGGCATATATTCCGGCGGAGCCAGGTTGGCAAAACCAACCGGCGTCGCGGAGCTGTATGTATTTTCGCAAAGCCAAGGACATATTGAGGGAAAAGACGATGGGGTCGAGAACTTACACCGGGGCTTCATTCAAAGATTTGATGAACGACAATTATTTCCCTCTGGAAAACATGAAGAGGAGCGTGGACATCCTCAAGGCGTCGCCGGACATCCACGTGCCGACCCTGGAGTACGGCCAGTACCACCTGATCCTGACGCCGGCGGACAAATGGCCGGACGGGAGCGCGGCGTACTGGCACAAGGAGAAGGGACGGGCTCGCGTCGACCTCACCACGCAGCTGAATACGGTCCCGCTGTCCAAGGACGAGCCTGGCGTGATCCCGCTGACGCGATGCGCGCTGCTCGATGCCTGCGTGCGGAAATGCTTCAATTCCGAGCCGCCGATCCCGATGAAGACGAACATCATCACCCACACGGCGAGCGACGCCTATGCCGACCGGCACGAAATCCGGCTGGAGTGGGAGTACGACAACGGTGAGGACCAGGCGCCGACGCTGCTCCACCTGACGATGGTCTGTCCGTACAGGCCTTGATCTTCAGCTGATCCCGGGACTTCGACGTCCAATCCGGTCGT
The DNA here is from genome assembly GCF_054049755.1 of Bradyrhizobium sp. P5_C11_2. Taxonomy (NCBI): domain Bacteria; kingdom Pseudomonadati; phylum Pseudomonadota; class Alphaproteobacteria; order Hyphomicrobiales; family Nitrobacteraceae; genus Bradyrhizobium; species Bradyrhizobium sp. P5_C11_2. The sequence continues at coordinate 16 of NZ_JBFULT010000520.1, read as the reverse complement.
CCGCAACGTGTACGGG
>NZ_JBFULT010000519.1:0-5426 GCF_054049755.1 Bradyrhizobium sp. P5_C11_2 | reverse complement strand
GTTTCCAGTTCGTCAGCGCGGATGCCGCCCATGCCTGGGTGCACGCCTATTACAATGCGATGACCAAGCGACTCGCAAAGCTCGCCGACTACGAGATCAATCCGAACATGGCGCTGGTGTCGTTCTTCATGTGCGCCAGGACGGATGAAGAGGCRCGCGCCCGCGCCGACGGTGCCACCTTCTTCCAGTTCGCGCTGCGCTTCTACGGCGCATCGCAGAACCGCCAGCGGCCCGCGCCCTACACCGTCAACATGTGGGACGAGTACAACAAGTGGAAGCGCGACAATCCGGAGGCGCAGGAGGCGGCGCTGCGCGGCGGCCTGATCGGTTMGCCCGACACCATCCGCAGGAAGCTCAAGCGCTTCCAGAGCTCGCATATCGACCAGGTCATCCTGCTGAATCAAGCGGGCAAGAACAGCCACGAGCACATCTGCGAATCGCTCGAGCTGTTCGGCCGCGAGGTGATGCCGGAGTTCCAGAACGATCCGGCGCAGGCGGCCTGGAAGAGGAGCGTCATGAGCGGCGAGATCAAGCTCGAGGAGATCGACACCCAGGCCTTCACCGACCGCTACGGCAAGCTCGCGGTCAACGTCGCCCCGGCGAGGGTGGTGGCGGGGTAGGGCGCGCACTCGCCAAAATCAATCCTTTGTCGGACGCGTTTTTGGCCGCCGATTTTCAGCCAGCGTAATCGCGCCGGTCGCCACCAGGACAATGACGATGACCGTGGCAAGCGCCTCCACCGAGGCCAGGGTGTCGTACCAGCGGTTCCAGAGCTCAAGCATGCGCTGGCCTCCATCGAGCGGGTGTCCACCAGCGATAAAATACGCTCCGTCGAAAGGACGTGCCTTCGCGCACAAGGACAATGCTACGTTTCGTCGCGCGCGGTTTGATCGCGCGGCAACATGACCTATGCCCGACGCCCGAATATCGAGCGAAGGTAGGTTCCGGTCGCCGTGCACTGAGATCGCCCGCGGCTATGTCGAAGATGTTGGCTGACTGTGAAGTAGTTTACATCCCCTGTTCTTGGCCCGGGCTAATGTGGCGGAAGCTTCTTGCTTTGAAGGAGGCATCCAATGCTCGCAGCAATCAAATGGAACTCCCGATACAACGCTCGCGAATGGGTGATGATGGTTGGCGTGCTCGCCGTCCAACTCCGTGCACTGAATGCAAATCGACAGAAGGGTAAAAGCAAGCCAAGGCGGCCACCCTGGAAACACTTCGACGACACCCATCATTGGGACGCAGCCGCGGAGGAATGGGTCCCCAACATGATCGGTGATCATGCAACGCATGATGCGTTCCGCAGGCCGAACTCCGAGACGTCAAGATCCCTTCGCTGACGGGGCTTCTGGCACCTTTACGCGGTCATGGGTTGACGTCCGTTGGCGGCGCCAAAGGGGACGTGCGGGGATGCCGTCGGGATCGACGCGAATGACCGAGCTGAGACATTGGCGCGGGGCTTCTGTCCCGCGTTTTGCGTTTAGGACCACGGCGGCTCTTCGCTCGCCCCGGCCGCCTCGTGGTGGGTCGTGACCCCCGCCGAACGCAAGCCGGTCAGCAATACAGTTCTTACAGAGGCCGGGTCGAATCCGATATCCTTGGCGTTTGGCGGATGTGCCTCGCTGCCCTTCAATCGGAGCGCCAAGTGCAATTGCTCGCAAAGGTGCTGAACGACGAGATTGACCTGATCGTCAGTCATGATCTGCTCTTCCCGCTACCATTTTGCTACCCAACTAAGTAGCACACATGAAAATGGGGCGGTACGCGATCGGGCCGCCCCAAGGATCAACCCCACGCGATTGCCCATGGGCGAGCTCCAAGATCGTCGGCCTATCGGGCGGACCGGAAGTGACTGGCGGGTGACTAGACGGTTCGATGTCCTCGGCCATAGGCCCCGGCTCGGCAGCGCACCGAAGAGGCCGCTGCGCTGCGTCCGGCGCACGAGACCTCACCGGGACAATCGCTCTCGTGTCCCGGACGCGCTGCAGCGTGTAACGCTGCTGCGCAGAGCCGGGACCCGCGCCGCAGGGAGATCGTGGCGCCTTCCGGCGCGCTGCCGTTGCTGATATCCTCCGCCAAAAGACCTTTTGGAGGAATACGATGCGGTCTCGCCCGGTGCCCGCAAATCCGGCGGCTAGCGATGTCACGCCCGCGGTACTCGCCATCGGCCGCCCCGATTTCCCAAAGGTTCTGATCGACACAATGCGCAGCCAGGCCGGAGTCGGCCATTGCATGGTGTTCGCGCTGGCGCGGAACGGTTTGGCGCGCTGCCTGCTCGATGTCGGCAACATCCCGATCGGCGCGGATCTCGGCGCCGCCTATGCCGGGCAGTTCCACGAATCCGATCCCAACCGTGATGCAATGTTCGAGGGGCAGGGCACTGCGCCGATCATGCTGCCGGCCTTCGCGCCGCGCATGTACGGCGCGCGCTATCGAAAAATATTCTTCGACGAGTCCGGCATCGTCGACAAATGCGCCACCGCGATCTGGGTCGACGACACCTGCTTCTACGTCAATTTCTACCGCATCGCCGCCCAGGGCCGCTTCAGCAACGCCCAACGTGCGCGGCTTCGCGCCATTGCACCGGCGATCGGCGCCAGCGTCGCGCGCCATTYCCAGCAAGGTGCGACGACCGAGCAGACTCTCGCCGCGCTGTTCGCGGGGCGCGCGCCGCTCGCCGACCTCACGCCGCGCGAGCAGGAGGTCTGCCGCCGCATTCTCCTGGGYTTCAGCTCCGAGGCGATCTCGCAAGCGCTCGGCATCAGCCTGCATTCGACCCTGACCTAYCGCAAACGCGCCTATGAGCGGCTCGGCATCTCTTCGCAGAACGAGCTGTTTTCGATCGTGCTGGGCTTGCTCGCAGGACCACGCGGCCTGAACTGAGAGCTACGCTTAGTCCGCGATGTCTGCTTGCGAGCGCAAAGCGGATGCGCAGTCCGCCCGTCGGGATCGTCGCCTTTGACCCGGAGCGGAAGTCGCAGGCCAAGACGGTCCGAACCTCTGGCACGGACACCAGCCAAACGAATCCGGCGGTGGYGCAAATGCGAAGTGCCGCGGCGTCTACTAGGGCGACCTTCGCATGGACCAGAGGATAGCGTTCGTGAGGATTCGCTGGTAGCGGGCGTCCTGCCAAACTGACGGCTCGTGGCCTAGCGCCGAATAAAATACTCGTCCCTCGCCATAGAATCGGGTCCAGGTGAGAGGCCAGCCATAGAATCGTTGATGCACGCCGGTCTTGCCAAGGTCCACCGAGCTTGGGTCGAGGCGCAGGAGCACGCGTGAACCACGATAGTCGAAGTCGCTGATTTGGTAGATCTCGTCCTCGACTTCCAACGAATTCCCGAGAAAAGCCACCAGGGGATCGCCAGGATCAACCACCTCAATCTTCACGGCCTGATGCCAAGGATGACCATTAAAGTAGCCGCCCACCAGATCGAGATAGTCCGGCCAAGCGTAGAATGTGTCCGTCGCCGAATGAACGCCAAGGAACCCGCGGCCCGAGCGCACAAAGTTGAGAAGAGCTCTCTTTTGCGCGTCGCTCATCGGAAGTTCTCCGGTTGTGTAGAACATCACCGCTGCGTAGCGCTCGAGGTTTTCGGTAGAAAATTCAGACGTGTCTTCCGTTGCAGTGACTTCAAAGACACCCGAATTGCTTCCGAGCTGGGTCAGGATTACCTTAGAAAGCGGTATGACATCATGCCGGTAGCCGGCGGAGTATGTGAAATAGAGGATGCGCTCTGGCGGACGCTCCGGATGCGCGCCGAGTGATCGGATTGCCGCCGCGCCGCCGAGGAGCGCGATGAACTCACGTCGCCTCACAATCGCCTCCGCCAAAACCAACCATGTGCTGAAGAAGCCTAGCACAGATCAGCCCGGCGCCGACCCTGGGGCATCGCCCTCTGGTGTCCTATGCAACACTGCTGGCCCATCAGCGAAGTGGCGAACCGTCTTATTGAGGTCCGCTACGTGGGTGGAAGCGGACTAGTTTTGCTCAGGCCGGGTTCTTCGCGTTTTGACCCACAGCAGACATTGCTTCCGCGACGCACGGGAATACTACCGTTCCGGTTTCGACTTCCACTCAACCGCCAGCTTCTGCGCTTCGGCGATCTGTGCCGGAGTCATCTGCTGCGCGATGCGATTTCGATTGCTGATCGCATCTTGGTCACTTCGCGCAGCCGCCAAACTGAGCCACATGTATGCTTGAATACTGTCTTGCGGCACGCCTAGTCCCGTAGCGTAACAGAGGCCAAGATATACCTGCGCTCCAATATGACCTTGGTCTGCAGCGCGGCGAAACCACTTCGCAGCCTCGATCCGGTTCTCGGACACGGCCACGCCCGCGAAATGCAGGACCCCGACGTTGAACTGCGCACCATCGTTACCGCGCTCGGCGGCAAGGTGATACCACTTCAATGCTTCAGCTTTGTTCTGAGGCACCCCATTGCCGTTGTCGTACAAGGTCCCCAGGTTGTACTGGGCGAAGGTATGGCCTTGATCGGCTGCGAGGCGCCACCACTTTGCAGCCCTAGCGTAATTTTTCGGCACACCTTGGCCGCCGTCGTACATGAACCCGAGTGCGTACTGCGCCTCAGCATTGCCTTGGTCGGCCAGCGGACGCCAGAGCCGTAGCGCGGTTGCGTAGTCGCGTCTGCTATGCGCCGCCTGCGCATCCTCAAACGGCCCCGCAACAGCGCCTCCCGCCATCGACAGCGGCGAAGCGAGCGCGAGAAGGACCAGGAGGATTCGGACGATCGGCATGAGAAACCTCAATTGGCGTCGCGCGATCGGCGCGGCACGCACCGCCGTCGCGACGATGGCGGCTTGTTTGTCGCGGGCCGCCGGCGAAAGGTTCACCGCCGACGGCCTCTTGCGGGCACAAACGAACGACCATTGCGCATTAGCCCGGATCCGTGCTTTTGCAAGCATGTCGCCTATTGGCCCATCAGCGAAGTAGTGGCGCACCTTATTGAGGTCCGCTCAGCGAGGCATGGCGGACCAGATTTGCTCAGGTTGAGTTCTTCGCATTTTGACCCATAGCAGACCTGCACCCGAGCATTCGCCGAGTGGCCGCCTTAGCCTCGCAGTGGCAGCGGGATGGAAGCAGTTAACGCGCGAGTGCAATCACTTCGTAATCTTAATTTGCGCGAAGGCGTCCCACCGAAATTGCTCACCCGCGCCGACGAGTTGATCGAATAACTCKCTCCTAGCTGAGGCGCTTGGGTCCACACCTAGCCCGAGCCGACTCGCGCAGCGCTTCATCGCACTCCGCTTCCGGGCGTATTCAGACCTTGAGAAAGCATTGGCGAGGTCTGGCAGTGACCCGGCAGCTGACTCTGGATGTAAGCCTGAAGTAGACCGGGCGCTCTAGCACCCGTCGTCTCCTTCCACGACGGTCGACAGGAAGCTGGAACGAGCCAGATCACATG
>NZ_JBFULT010000518.1:0-5429 GCF_054049755.1 Bradyrhizobium sp. P5_C11_2 | reverse complement strand
GTTTCAAGGACTTCAACGGCCGCAACTTCGCCTATGCGTTCCGCCTGGAAGACACCGAGTATCGCAACAAGGTCGAGGCGATCATCGAATGCATGAAGTTGGACGGCCGCCTGCGCAAGCTGCACGAGAAATGGTATGGCGTAGCGCCCGATGCCGGCTCGGCCATCGACACTGTGTATTTCGGCTATGGCCCTCCCGGCTTCAAGGGTTTCGAGCCCACCTCGCACGTTCCGGCGTGCAGGTAGCTAGGTGTGAACACCGGACCGGCGCCAAGCCGGTCCGACCGCGGTTGGCGGAGACCCGATGGACCGGATCGTCGAATACTACTTCAATGCAGAGGTCATCGCGCGCGCCTTCCCCCAGGTGCTCGCGGGCTTTCGCACGACGGTCATCGTATCGCTTTTGATTATTGTCTGCGGCACGCTGTCCGGCCTGTCGCTGGCACTGCTGCGCTGCGCCAACCTGCGTCCGGTCAATTTCTTCATCACCGCTTATGTCGACGTGCTGCGTACGCTGCCACAGCTCGTCGTGATCGTCTTCATCTATTTCGGCCTGCCTTATCTCGGCCCGGCGCTGTCCCCCTTCGCGACCACTGTGCTGGCGCTCGGCATGGTCTTGTCGGCCTTTTCCACCGAGATCTTCTGGTCCGCGATCGTGGCGCTGCCGCGCGGACAGTGGGACGCCGCCAGCGCGCTCGGCTTCAGCCGGCTGCGGACGCTGGTCACCATCATCCTGCCGCAGGCCATTCGCCTCGCTATCCCGCTTCTGACCAATCGCGCCATCTCCATCAGCAAGGGCACGGCGCTCGGCACCGCCGTGTCGCTCCCGGAAACGCTCGGACAGGCGCAGAGCGTGATGGCGTTGGTCGCCAATCCCTCGCCGCTGACGCTGGCCGCGGCGTTCTACCTCACCTTCTTCCTGCCGCTGGTGATCGCCAGCCGGTGGATCGAATATCGCTACAGCACGGGACGGTGAGCGGATCGCATGCAGGATTTCCTGGACAATTTCGCCAACTGGGAGTCGCTGTTGCGGGTCTATCCGCTGCTGCTGCAGGGGCTGATCTATACAGTCTGGCTCGCGGCGGTGGCGCTGCCGCTCGGCATTCTCGCCGGCCTCGCCATCGCCGTGCTGTACAGCTTCAAGAACCGCTGGGTGAATATCGCGTTGCTGATCTATATCGACCTGTTCAGGTCGTTTCCCGTGGTGGTGCTGCTGATCCTGATCTTCTACGGCATGCCGTTTCTGGGCCTGACGCTCGGCGGCTTCACCGCGGCGGTACTGGCCATCGTACTCAACAATTCCGGCTATTACGGCGAGATCTTCCGCGCCGGCATCCTGTCCGTACCCCACGGCCAAACCGAGGCTGCCCGGGCGCTCGGTTTCAAGCCGCTGCATGTGGTGTTCTCCATCGTGCTGCCGCAGGCGATCCGCAACGTGCTGGCGCCGCTCGCCAGCAATTCACTGGAACTCGTCAAGGCGACACCAATTGCCGCCTTGGTCGCGCTGCCTGAACTGCTGCGCTCAGCCCGCGTCGCCCAGGAGCAGACCTACAACCCGACGCCGCTGATGGCGGCCGCCGTGATTTTCTTCGTCATCCTGTATCCGTTCGCGCGCTGGGTGGCGCGGCTGGAGCGGCAAGCACTGAAAGCTCGCTAACATGACCACACTGATCACCGGCGGCAGCGGCTTCATCGGGCTCGCGCTCGCCGAGCGCCTGATCGCCGACGGCGAGACCGTCATCCTTTTCGATCTCTCAGCACCCGGCCACGACATGCTGGTGCGTCCCGAACTCGCCGGCGCCACGCTGGTCACCGGCGATGTCACAAGCGCCGATGACGTCGACCGCGCGTTGAATACTGCCGGCATCGACCGCGTGATCCACACCGCCGCGATGACGCCGAATGCGCAGCGCGAGCATGACGCTGCGCGCCAGATCGTCGATGTCAATATCGGCGGCACCGTCAATCTGCTCGAACGCGTAACATTGCGGCCCGCCATCAAGCGCGTCACCGTGCTCAGCTCGGTCGCAGTGTACGGCTTCTCGCAACCGGCTGCGTCGGGCCTGTTCGAGGAGGATTTGTCGCCGCCGGCACCGGCCACGCTCTACGGCATCACAAAGCTTGCATCGGAACAGGCGGCGCTGCGGATCGCCGACCTTCACAACCTCGATGTGCGGGTGATTCGGCTCGGGCCGGTCTTTGGCCCATGGGAATTGCAGACCGGTGTCCGCGATGCGCTGAGCCCGCATTATCAAGTGCTCCGCATGGCCTTCGACGGCCGTGAAGCGATTCTCCCGCGCAGCATGGCCGGCGACTGGATTTATTCCCGTGACGCCGCCCTCGGCGTCGCGAGGGTGAGCGCCTCCGACGCGCTGAACCACCGCACGTATCACGTTAGCGGCGGTGTGCTGTCCGATCTGCCACGATGGTGCGAGATCATCGCGACGCACATGCCCGGCTTCCGCTGGCGGATGGCGGAGATCGAGGCGGAGGGCAACGTGATCTATGGCCTGCCGAAGGACCGTGCGCCGCTGRACATTGCACGCCTGGCCGCGGATGCCGGCTTCAAGCCTCAATTTCATCTGGAAGATGCGGCACACGACTATCTCGGCTGGTTGCCGCAGGCAGGAGAACCCGCATGAGCAAACGTCTGGCTGGAAAATCCGTCCTGATCACCGGCGCCTCCTCGGGCATCGGCCGCGCCATCGCCCGCCGATTTGCTGCCGAGGACGCGAGACTCATGCTCGCGGATCTCACCATGGACGTGCGCGAGGGCGGCGCTCCGACACTGGATCTGCTGCGTGCAGACGGTTATGAGGTCGATTTCATCCAGATCGACGTGGCCTCGGAGGACGATACCGTCCGCGCCGTCCAACAGACCGTTGCGCGCTACGGCCGCCTCGACGTGCTCGTCAACGACGCCGCCATCGGCACCGGCAAGCGTCTGACCGACACCAGCCTCGCCGAATGGGACAGGACGCTGGCGGTCAATCTCACCGGCGTATTCCTGATGTCGCGCGCCGCTGTCAACCAGATGCTGACGCAGGATATCCGCAACGAGGCCCGCGGCCGCCTCGTCAACATCTCCTCTCAGCACGGTATGATCGCCTGCCCGGAAGACATCGCATATGGCACCTCCAAATCCGGGGTCGTCTACATGACGCGGCAGATCGCGGCGGACTACGCGAAGGATCACATCATCTGCAACGCAGTCGCGCCCGGCAAGATCGTCACCGGCAAACCGGGCCGTGCTGCAGAGCCGCGCTGGATGGACTACTCCACCAGCCGCACGCCGATGCCGCGGCTGGGCCGCCCCGACGACGTCGCCAATGCGGCGCTGTTTCTGGCCTCCGACGAGGCCACTTTCATGACCGGCGAAAACATCCTCGTCGATGGCGGCTGGATGGCGTCATGAGCAACGTTTCGGAGAGCACCATGGTGCAAGCGCCTGCAGAAACGTCCGCGCCGATCATTCAGATGTCCGGCGTCACCAAATGGTATGGCGACGTCCAGGTGCTCAAGGACATCGACTTCACGGTAACGCGCGGCGAGCGCGTCGTGATCTGCGGGCCTTCGGGGTCCGGCAAGTCGACCATGATCCGTTGCATTAACCGGCTGGAAGAACATCGCGACGGCCGCATCATGGTCAATGGCATCGAGCTGGATCACTCGACGCGCAATGTCGACGTGGTCCGCCGCGATGTCGGCATGGTATTCCAGCAGTTCAACCTGTTTCCGCATCTGACTGTGCTGCAGAACCTCACCATCGCGCCGCGCAAGATACGCGGCGCAACCAGGCAGGAGGCTGACGAGGTCGCGCGCTATTTTCTTGAGCGCGTGCGGATCTCCGAACAGGCCGATAAATATCCGAACCAGCTCTCCGGCGGCCAGCAGCAGCGCGTCGCCATCGCGCGTGCGCTGTGCATGAAACCGCAGATCATGCTATTCGACGAGCCGACCTCGGCGCTTGATCCGGAAATGATCCAGGAGGTGCTCGACGTCATGGTCGGCCTCGCTCGCGAAGGCATGACCATGGTCTGCGTCACCCATGAGATGGGCTTCGCGCGCACGGTCGCCGACCGCGTGGTGTTCATGGATGCCGGCCGGATCATCGAGGAAGGCGTGCCGGCCGATTTTTTCTCGGATCCGAAGCAGGATCGAACCCGCGCATTCCTCAAACAAATTATGCATCGATGACCGAAGCGGCCGATTTGCGCCATTAGCGGTCACCCGGCTATAAACCTGCGTCGATGCGGCTGGGGCGCTACCATCTTAGGGTAAGAAATCGTACAAAATCGTAGTTTGGAATGCAAAATCGCAGTCTTGGTAGCGGGAGACCGCTAGCGCCTTTCCCGACATGGCGCAGATCTGCGATATTTCCTCCGATCGTCCGCCTGAAAGGGATGTTTTCGAGGAAACCTGAATCAAGCAGCGCCGCAAAGATTCCTGTGTACGGCTTGCTCGCCTTGCTCGGTCGCCAGACGTAACCTCACGCCCGGTCAAATTGCACGCGGCGTCTCGGCTGGGCCAAGGTCAAGCGGCCGCTCGTTTTCCAAGGAGGTGGGCGCAGCCCATCAACACGACCGTCAGCACGATGGTCAGGGTTGAGACCGCTGCGATGGTTGGTTCAATCTGATAGAGCAAATCGTCCCACATGCGGCGCGGCAGCGTGACCGCGCCGGAGCCGGATATGAACAGCGCAACGACCAGCTCATCGAACGATGTGATAAAGGCGAACAGGGCGCCGACCAGAACGCCGGGGCGGATCAGTGGCAGCGTGATCTGGAAAAAAGTGCCGGTGGGTGTGGCGCCGAGGCTAAGCGCTGCCTGCTCCAGGCGGGGGTCGATGCCCGCGAGGCTGGCGTTCACGCTGGTGACGACGAAGGGTACCGCAAGACAGGTATGGGCGAAGATCAGGCCGGCCGGCGTGCCGACCAAGCCGTAACGGGCGAAGGCGTAGTAGATGCCGATGGCCACGACGATCACCGGCACGATCAACGGCGACAGGATCAGCGCAGAGGCCAGAACGCGGAGTGCTTTGGGCAGGCGGGCGATGCCAAGCGCTGCCAGCGTACCGAGTAGCGTCGCCAGCACGACCACGGAGGCTGCGACCCAGAGGCTGAGCCAGGTCGAGCGCAACCAATCGTCGCTGGCGAAATAGACGCTGTACCAGCGCAACCCGAAGGCCGGCGGTGGAAACGTCAGGTAAGTCGCCGAAGAAAACGAGACCACCATCACGACGACGATGGGCAAGGCGAGGAACATGAGGATGAGGCCTACGAGCATCGCCGGCAGCACGCGGGCGACTGTCATCGTGCGCTCGTTCGGAGCGTATGGCCGACACCAGGCAGCCGATAGAAAGCCGCGATGATGGCGAGCGCCGTTGCCAGCAGCAGGACCGAAAGGGTCGCTGCATAGGCCCAGTTGAGC
>NZ_JBFULT010000517.1:0-5442 GCF_054049755.1 Bradyrhizobium sp. P5_C11_2 | reverse complement strand
CTCCCCGCAAGCGGGTAGAGGCGAAGAGGCGCATACACCCGCGGCATGCTCGTTTGCCGCACCTCGCGTGACTGCGCGGCAAGCCTGATCCCGGCATTCGCCGCGACAAATCCCTGATAGCTTCGCCGTTCGACGATCTCGAAGAAGAAGCGCTCGTCAAAAATGTGGGTGTAGACCTGGAAGAACTCGCCGTCGCCCTCGCGATCGTAGAGGATGTGGTTGGCGCGCAGTTGCGCCATCAGGTCGGGCGCGAGGTCGTATTTGGCTTCGATGTCGTCGTAATAATTGTCGGGAATATCCAAAAAGTCAGCGCCGCGTGCGCGCATCGCGGCCACCGCCGCGAAGATGTCCTGGCACGTGAAGGCGACGTGCTGCACGCCCGAGCCGAAGAATTCCGAGATGAAGCGCGCCGGCAGCGTGCGGTTGGCGGAGGAGCCGTTGAGCACGAAGCGCAGGCTCTGGTCGCCATTGATGACGGCCTGGCTCTGCACGAGGCCCCTGGGATCGGCGATCTCCATCTGCGGCAGGCGGGTCAGGTCGAGGATGCCGGTGTAGAACAACAGCCAGGACAGCATCTCGTCGTAGGGCATCGACTGCGCGATGTGATCGACCGCCAGCAGGGCGTCCGAGTTCGCGTCGCTCGCGATGGGCTCGAAATCGGTATCCCAGTTCTTGCCGGCCTGATCGAGGAAATAGAGCAGGCTGCCGCCGACGCCGTGGATCGCAGGGATTTCCAGCTCGCCCGGTCCGACCGGCTGGTAGAAGGTGCGCGCCTTCAGCGTCTCGGCCCGCTGCATGGCGAGGCCGGCATTGTCGACATCGAGTGCAATCGCGCAGACGCCGGGGCCGTGCGTGACGTAATGCGAATGCGCAAAGCCATCGGTCTCGCAATTGACCACGAGTTCGACCTTGCCCTGCGACCAGCGCTCCACCGCCTTGCTGCGATGCTTGCCGGTCCTGCGGAAGCCGAGCTGTGCGAACAGGCGGGCGAGCTCGCCGGCCTTGGTCTCGTTGACGGCAAACTCGATGAAGCCGGTGCCGCGACTTTTGGCTTTCGGCGCCAGGGGCTCGCCGACGAATTTCGGCCAGTCCGGTGCAAGCCGGTCCTCCAGCAGGATCAGCGACCGCAGGCCATCGACCGCGGTCTGCGCGGCCGAGCCGGCCCGGAACTGGTCGTTGAAGATCTCCAGCGACAGCGGCCCGGCATAGCCGGTCGCCGCGATCGCTGCCATGAACTCGCCGACCGGCAGATCGCCCTGGCCTGGGAAGGAGCGGAAGTGCCGGCTCCACGACAGGATGTCGAGCTCGAGCTTCGGCGCGTCGGCAAGCTGCACCAGAAAGATCTTGTCGCCGGGGATCGAGGCCATCGCGCGGACTGGAAAGCCCGGGGCGAGTGCATGGAAACTGTCGAGGATGACGCCGATCGCAGGATGATCGGCGCGCCGCACGATCTCCCAGGCATCGCGGTAGTCGTTGACGTGCCGTCCCCAGGCCAACGCCTCGTAGCCGACGCGCAAGCCTCGCCTGGCCCCGCGATCGCCGAGCTCGCGAAAATCATCGGCGGCGCGGTCGATGCCGCCGAGCGAGGCCGGCGACACGTTGGAGCAGATCAGCAGCAGATCGGTGCCGAGCTCCTGCATCAGGTCGAACTTGCGCTCGGCGCGGGCAAAGTTTCGCGAACGCTGCGGCTCCGGCATGCCCTCGAAATCGCGGAACGGCTGGAACGCGCAGATTTTCAGATTGAGATCGCCGCAGAGCTTTGCGATGTCGCGCGGGCCTGCGCCGAACGACAGCAGGTCGTTCTCGAAGATTTCGACCTCGTCGAAGCCGGCGGCTGCGATGGCGCGGAGCTTTTCGTCCAGCGCCCCTGAGAGAGAGACGGTTGCGATCGAGCGCTTGTTCATGCGGCTGTCTCCTCCATCGCTCCCCCGAGGAAGAGCTGTCCGATGCGCGGATCGTTCAGGATGCGCTTCGCGCCGTCGAACATGCGGGTCTGGCCGAGCTCGAGCACGATGCCGAAATCGGAGATCTCCAGCGCCGAGCGGGCGTTCTGCTCGATCATCAGGATGGTGACGCCACGGTCGCGCAGGGATTTCAGGATGTCGAAAGTCTGCTGCACCATCAGCGGCGACAGGCCGATCGAAGGCTCGTCGATCAGCACCAGCTTCGGCTCGAGCAGCAGCGAGCGCGCGATCTCGAGCTGTTTCTGCTCGCCGCCCGACAGCGTGGAGGCCTGCTGCGTCGACTTGCGCCGCAGCGCCGGAAACAGGTCGAGCGCGGCCTCGATCCGCCTGGGCAGGTCGATGTCCTTGCCGGCGGCGACGCCGCCGAGCTCGATATTGTGGCGCACCGACAGCTCGGGAAAGATGTTGCGGCCCTGCGGCACATAGCAGATGCCGGCGTTGAGCAGCGCGCGCTGGCTCAGATTGGTGACGTCGCGGTTCGCGAAGCTGATCTTGCCCTCGCGCAGCTTCAACAGGCCGAAGACCGCCTTGAACACGGTCGACTTGCCGGCGCCGTTCGGGCCGATGATGGTGGTGATGGTCGCCTGCGGCACGGCGAAGGTGGTGCCGTTCAGGATCGTCATCTTGCCGTAGCCGCCGACGAGATTGTGAACCGAGAGGATCGGGTCGCTCATGGCTCGCTCTCCCTAATGCCCGAGATAGGCTTCAATGACGGCAGGATTCTTGCGGACCTCGTCCGGCCGTCCCATCGCCAGCACCTTGCCTTCCGCCATCACCATCACGCGCGAGCACAGCGACATCACGAATTCCATGTTGTGCTCGATCACGACGAAGGTGGCGTTCTTCTCGCGGTTGATCGCGACCAGCCGCTCCTTCAAATCCGTCAGCATCGACGGGTTGACGCCGCCGGCGGGCTCGTCGAGCAGCACCAGCCGCGGACCGCCCATGAACGCCATCGCGGCGTCCAGCAGCTTCTGCTGGCCGTAGGACAGACCGCCGGCAGGCTCGGCGGCGAGATGATCGAGCTTGAAGAAGCCGATCATCTGGTTGGCGGMGTCCGTGAGCCCGGCGTCGGAGCGGCCGACCAGGCGCGAGGCCATGTTGCCCTGGTGCTCCTGGCCGGCGAGGATCAGGTTCTCGCGCACCGAGAGTTTTGGAAACACCTGCAACAGCTGGAAGGTGCGGCTGACGCCGAGCTTGTTGAGCTCGGAGGGGCGCAAGCCGGTCACGACCTTGCCGTCGAGCTTGACCTCGCCGCCTGATGGTGTGAGCTGGCCGAGGATGCAGTTGAACAGGGTCGACTTGCCGCAGCCGTTCGGCCCGATCAGGCCGAGGATCTCGCCTTCGCGGACGTCGAAGGAGACGCCGTCGACGGCGCTGATGCCGCCGAAATTCTTCCTGATGTTGGTGACTTCGAGGACCGGGCTCATTGCACCGTCTCCAGCCGGGATTTTGCCACGGCGCGCAGCGCGGAGGCCGCCTTGGTTCGGCGCTCGGCGAGATAGCGGTCGAGGATTCCCAAAATGCCGGTCGGCGACCAGATCAGCAGCAGCATCACCGCGACCGCATAGARCATCAGATAATAGCCTTCCGTGAAGCGCAGCCATTCCGGCAGCAGCACCGCGATCATCGCCCCTAAGAACGGGCCGAGGAAGAAGCCGGCGCCGCCGACGATTACCATCATCAGGAGATCGAGCGAGAGCGACAGGTTGAACGGCACGGGATCGATATATTGCGTCAGCGGCGCATAGAGCGCACCGGCGACGCCGCCGAGCGCCGAGCCGATCGCGAATGCCATTAGCGTGTAGCGGCGGGTATCGACGCCGAGCGACTGCGCGCGCAGCGGATTTTCACGCAGCGCCATGAAGGCGCGGCCCCAGGGCGAACGGATCAGCCACCACACCGCCAGCGACACGATCGCGAGCGAGCCGAGGCAGACATAATAGAAGGGCAGGGGCTTGTTGGTCGCGATGCCGAAGATGTGCGGCCGCGGGATGTTGGAGATGCCGTAGATGCCGCCGGTGAGCCAGCTCTCGTTGCGGAACACCAGGAAGGCGAGCGTCGAGAAAGCGAGCGTGACGAAGGCAAGATAATGGTGCTGCACGCGCAGCGCGGGATAGCCGAGCACCCAGCCGACCGCGAAGCTCAAGATAATCGCGACGACAATCGCAGCCGGCAAAGGCCAGCCATGCGTGGTCATGATCGCGGCCGCATAGGCGCCGATGCCGACGAAGGCGCCCTGGGCGAGCGACACCTGGCCGGCATAGCCGAGCGTGAGGTTGAGTCCCATCGCGGCGATCGTCATCACCGCCCACTGGCTCAGGATGAACAGGCCGTAGCGGTTGAAGTTCATGGGAATCACGATCAGGCCGGCGATGACGGCAAGGCCGAGCGCGATCTTCAGGGGTTTGGCAAATCCGCTCATACCGTGCGCTCCTCGGCGCGGCCGAGCAATCCTTGCGGCCGGAACAGGATGACGAGGATCAGGAAGATCAGCGGCACCGCCGCGCGATATTGCGTGGAGACATAGGATGCCGCGAGATTGTCGAGCACGCCGATCAAGAGGCCGCCGGCGATCGCGCCGCGCACCTGGTTGAAGCCGCCGACGATGGCCGCGATGAAAGCGGCCTGGCCCAGCACCTCGCCGGAGGAGAATTTTGCGAGGTAAATCGGCGTGATCAGCAATGAGGCCAGCGCCACCAGAAACGCGTTGATCRGGAAGGTCAGGAGAATCATCCGCTCGACCGGTACGCCGATGATGCGCGCCACTGTCGGGTTCTGCGCCGCCGCCTGCATCTGGTGGCCGAGCGACGTGCGGTTGAGCAGCGTCGTCAGGCCGAATACGGCGAGGATGGCGAGGACGAGAACGCCGATGCTTTGCAACGACACGGCGTGGCCGAGGATGGAGACGTCGCCGGTCGGCACGATCGACGGAAAGGGCGAGGCCTCGGCGCTGAAGAACTGCTTTACGGCCTCCTTGATGCCGATGGCCAGCGCCATGGTGGCAATCGCCAGCGGCAGCACGCCATGGCGCATCATCGGGTCGACCAGCAGCATCTTGAAGGCGAGGCCGAGCAGGATCATCGAGAGCAGGATGCCGAGGATGATCGCGAGCCAGAACGGCGCGCCGGCATGCATCGCCGCCAGCATCAGGAACGCCGGCAGCATCACGAACTCGCCTTGTGCGAAATTGATGGTCTGCGATGTCTGCCATAGCAGCGTGAAACCAACCGCGACCAGCGCATAGATGGCGCCGGTGGCAAGTCCCGCGACCAGAAGATCGAACAGATTGGACATGTYCCCCTCTCTCTTTCCCCTCTCTCCACTCTCTTCTTTCTCCCTCTCCCCGTTCTTACGGGGAGAGGGAGGGGTGAGGGGCTCTGTCCGCGAATTCGATTGTCACTGTGACTGCGGGAACACCCTCACCCCACCCCTCTCCCCGCGAAGAGCGGGGCGAGGGAGAGGAGAGATCTCTCCC
>NZ_JBFULT010000516.1:0-5454 GCF_054049755.1 Bradyrhizobium sp. P5_C11_2 | reverse complement strand
CCGTGGACCAATGGCCAGGTCGAGCGCATGAACCGGACCCTCAAGGACGCGACCGTCAAGCGCTACCACTACGACAGCCACGACCAACTGCGGGAACACCTCGCCGCTTTCCTGGATGCCTACAACTTCGCCCGGCGGCTCAAGACCCTACGCGGCCTCACGCCATACGAAGCGACCTGCCGAGCCTGGGCAGACGACCCAGGCCGGTTCAGATACGACCCAACCCATCTCACCTCGGGACTGAACAGTTAGGGTCCAGGCAAAGCCTTCCTGTTGACGGAAACAGGTTCCGTCTTGACTCCCGGGTGGGAGCTATGGCTTGTGGGGGATCGTGACATCGGCCCCACAAGGCCCCAGGTTTTCAGCAGGCCCCCGTTTGGCGACGGGGGCCTGTTGGCTTTTCAGGGTCTATCTCGCGGCGATGGTCTCTTGAATGGCGGCCACGACTCGCCGCAGCGGGTCAGGCCGTAACGCTCCATGTCGGCCGGGCGGCACGGTTAAGTCAACGTTGTGGGCGGATCGTCAGGGCTCGATCTTGCCGCGATCGTCAAGTGGCGTTCCTATGCCGGCATGATCCGGTCCGAGCTTGTCACCCGCATCGCGAAGCAGAACCCGCACCTCTACGAGAAGGACGTCGAGGCGCTCGTCCGCGCCATCTTCGACCGCATCGCCGAGGCGCTAGCGGAGGGTGACCGGGTCGAACTGCGCGGCTTCGGCTCATTCGAGGTCCGCGAGCGCGATGCGCGCGCCGCCCGCAATCCAAAGACGGGCGAAGCCGTGATGGCCGAAGCCAGGACCAAGATCCACTTCAAGCCGGGGAAGGCGATGTATGACCGGCTCAATCGGGGTGGAAGCGGACCCAAGCAGGAGGCGGAGCGGTTCCTGCGAGCTTCCTGATCACGCTCTTGTGCTCCCGCGTCGCTCCCTGCGCGTTCGAGACGTGCGGCGATGCCGAGGCGCTCTCGTGTATTCTCGCCGCCGCGAGTCAGTGGTCTGTCCAGGCAAAATTAGAATAAATTTAAGATATATCCTCCGCTGTCTAAGCATGCGTTGAGGGCACACAGAGTTCATATCGATAATCTGATCGATTGCGCGCAAATGGATTATAGGACTTGCTTTTGCGGCACATATGCATCATCGCCGAAAACCTTGGGCAACTACAGGAGCGAAAGCCTTGAACGAGGAAGAACAAGAAGCCGGTCTCAACTTTACCGAGCTGGTCGCCGAGATCATCTCAGCCTACGTCTCGAACAACCCCGTGCCGCCGGCCGAGCTGCCGGCCCTGATCGCGAAGGTGCACGGGGCGGTTTCCGGTCTGGCCACTGCGGGTGGCTCAGGTGCCGCGGCTCCGGACGCCGAGGTCCAGAAGCCAACGCCAGCCCAGATCCGCAAGTCGGTTCGAGACGATGGCATCGTGAGCTTCCTCGACGGCAAGACCTACAAGACGCTCAAGCGCCACCTGACCAGCCACGGGTTCGACCCGCGCAGCTACCGCGAGCGCTACGGCCTGCCCGCCGACTATCCGATGGTCGCCCCGAGCTACGCCGAGCAGCGCTCACAACTCGCGCGAGCGATTGGCCTCGGTCGCCCCGGCGGTCAGGCCGAGCGTCAGAATGTCAAACGGAAAGCGTCCTGATCGCCGCGCCGACTATCGGCTTCGCCGCGTCGGACGGCCGTAGGTCTGAGCCCAGGTCAGCGTGACGACGTTGCCGGCTCGGTCCCGGGAAGGCGTCGATGCAGGTTCGGCAGGAGTTTCCTGAACCGAGCCTGCGCACTTCCGACCGGCGCGCCCGATCCAGCGAATGACCCGATCTGCAGGCGGGCAGCGCCACACCAGCCGAGCCTCACGCGCAGTCTTCGTTCGCCAGACGCAGGCGTACCCGACGGCGCGTCCTAGGATTGCCATAAGCTCAGCCTCTGCCCCTACTCGCGGTACGGGGCGCCAACGAAAGCAGTCTTTCATCGATGCTTCACGGGTTCTAGCGCGCGCAGGATACCTCCGATGCCTAGACTCGGCGTTATCCACGTATTCCAAATGCTTAGGACCGCGCCTCAAACGGGAGGACCGTTAGGACCAGGGGCATCCTGGGTAATTACCCAGGCCCTTGCGCGCCGCCGATTTCGCTGATTCCCTCGTGGGATGGGTCGAAGCGATCTTGAGCGGTTGAGCCGCGAGGAGCTGATCGAGCTGGTGTTGCGGCTGCAGCGACCAGAGAAGACCTCGCGCACCTCGTCCAAGCCGCCGGCGATGGATCGCAAAGAACAGCGTGCGCAATCCAAGCCCGGTGGTGCCAAGCCGGGGCACGAGGGCCACAGCCGGGTCCTGAGCGACGATCCGGACGCGGTGGTCGATCATCGTCCCGCGGCGTGCGCGTGTTGTGGCGGCGATCTGAACACGGCGCTGTTGGTGGAGGTCGTCAGCGTCTCTGAGCAGATCGAGCTGCCCGCGGTGGCGCCGATCGTCACAAAGCACCGCCGGCTCGCGGTCCGTTGCCCGAGTTGCGGGACACGGGTCGTCGCGCCGGTGCCGGAGGCGGCCCGCGGCACGCCGTTTGGCCCGCGGCTGCATGCGGTGGCGACGTATCTCAAGACGTTCCAGGCGCTCTCCTATGAGCGGCTGCAGGCGGCGCTCTCCGACCTGTTCGGCCTGACGCTGAGCCAGGGCGGGCTGATGAACCTGCTATGCCGCGCGCAAGCGCACTTCCGTCCCGGCCGCGCGGTTGCTGTGTCGGCGTTACGCAAGGCCATCCAGCCCGACAGCGGCGGTAAGGACGTGTTCGTCCACATCTCGGCCGTCGAGAGCGCTGGGATGCGCAACCTGATCGAGGGGCAGAAGATCTCCTACGACGTCGAGAACGACCGGCGCAGCGGCAAGGAGAGCGCCGCCAACCTGAAGAGCGCCTGATCATTCCCGTTCCGGCCTCGTCTCGTGGCCGACTGTTGATGCTCGGCTAACCGCCCTCCCCCATCCTGCATTTCGGGCCGCGTTGCGTACTTAGCCCCGCGTCGTGAGGAACGGCGCCAAGCCCCGCCAGCCCGTGATCAGATCGAGCGGCGGGGCCGAGCGGCCGACGTATGTGCCGCTACAGCCATCGCTCATCAATGTCGGTGGCGTTGCGTTCGGCCACCGGCTGTGTCTCATCGCCTTCGGCAAAGACCACGATGTCGTCAGGGCCGATGTCGCGGTTCGCGTAGAAGTCCCATCGGTGGTGGATCACCCGCGGGCCGCCGAAGATCCTGAAGGCATTCCAGTACCGGTAATCCCGGAAGCCGACGTAGTGGACGCAGCGTGTCGCCATCTGCCGCCACGCCTCAGTGCCGCCGTGCGACCAGCCGGGCCAGACGGGGCCGCAGCGGAAGAGACAGGCGGTAGGCCAGCTCGGCAATCGGCAGTACGGGCCGGAAGCCTAGCACCCGCAGGTCGACCAAGCGGCCGAGCCAGCGCCGGCCGGGCAAGGTCCGCCACAGGCGGGCAAACGCAGCTGCGCCGGAGACGAGCTGACCGTCCGCGGCGCGCACGTAGAAACGCTTCAGGGCGGCCTCGCGGCAGAGGTCGGGCCCGAGCGCCGGCGCAGGTGCATCACGACCGACATCGACGAAGGCGAGCCGATCGGCCCCTGCGCACTGGCGGTAATGGTCAATCTCGGCGCGGCAGAGCGGGCAGCTGCCATCGTAGTAGACGCTGAGATCCTTCTCGGACGTGACGTCGCGCATGTCTACACCGGAGGGCGTGGTTTCAGTTGGCGGGCGGGCTCAGGACCAGCTTGCCTTTGAACGGCGCGTCGGCGTTACGGGTGCTGGTACAGGCGTACTCCTCCTGCCCTGCCTTCATGGTTCGCAGGCGCAGCGTACCCTTGCCGTTCTGCTTGACGGTGTAGCCCTTCTCGCTGGCGACATGCACGAGATCGCCGTCGGCATGCAGCACCAAGCCGTTCTCGAATTGACCGGGCGCGGTGATCGTGACTGGCGCATCGGCGCTGCTCACGATGTTCAGCGCGACGTTCGTGTCGGCAGGAAGACGGAGTTCGGCCGGCTCACAGACCGGCTTGCCATCCTTCATGCTGATCGTCAGTTCCACTGGTGGCATCGCATCGCTGGCCGGCGGCGCCAGGGGCTTGCCCTGGGCAAAAGCCGGTCCCGCGATGAAGAGCGCGACAAGCGTCGCCAGCCCTCGATAGAAGTTCAGCATGAGATGCCCTCCCCGGGTTGAGGCTCGGCGGTGGCGGCCGACCGCACCGGCAGGAAAGGCAGCGCGGTCGATGACGTTCCACGGCGCGACGCCGCATGTGGGTGAGCCCTGCGGCACGGCATGGCCGAACAGGACCGTGCATCTTGCGTCGGGGTGGTGGGTTTGCAGCGTAGAAACCTGAGTGCGTGGCAGCCATGGCTTACACCGTCGAAAAGCTCGCACCCGGCAGCTACGACGTGTTGCTGGACGGCGTCGTGATCGCGGGCTTGGTGCGCAGCGTCTATCGCCATGGCCCAAGCGATACGTGGCTGGTTGACTTGCTCGACGAGGTGCCCGCCACCGATCGGCCCGCGCCCTTCACATCCCAACGGCGCCTGTTCAAATCGCGTCCGGCTGCGCTGGAATGGCTCGGCATCCGCGAGGAGGGCACCCCTGATGCGTCGAGCGGGTGAGAACCGCCCGCGGTCGCCTCGTGGCCTTTGGCACAGCCATGGTCTTCGTCAGCGCCGTGAAAGCTCTGGAGACGATCGGCATCGAGGATGCCCTGAGCTACTGCACCGGCGCCGCGGTTATCGCGGTCCTGCTCACCTGAGCCCTGTCGTCATGACACCCGGCCTAGAATTCATCCCCGAGAACGGCGGCGGGGCCGGGATCCGCTTCCGGGAGCGGAAGGGGTGAGCGCAGCCGATGTTGGATAGTGCCACGCTCTGGGATCTCGTGACCGACGAGCGCATCGCAATCGAAGAGGTCGGTTCAGCGGTTGACGTCTACCTCTCTGAGCCCTCCACGCAGGTTTACCCTATCGGGCCAGACCACGTCCTCGATCTAGCTGCGGCCGTTGCCGCCCACGCCTCCGCGCTCGCGACGATCGCGGATAGCGAGGCCGACGAACCATCGCGTCGCATGGCCGTGCGATCGGCCTTACTCATGGCCCGACCTGCAATCCGATCAGGCTCATGTTGAGACCATCCCAAAGAAAGCGCCCGGCTACCTCTGGATAGAAAATCAGGCGCAGCTAGGGCGTGTCATCGCTTGAGCCAGTCGAGGGCTGCGGCGAGGGACAGGACACCCATGAAGCTTGTGGCGGTTTTCTCGTAGCGGGTTGCGATGGCACGCTATTCCTTGAGCCTCGCCCAGAGGCGCTCGACCTGATTGCGATTGTTGTAGATCCAGTCCGGGCAGGCGACGGGGGTCTCGTGGCGCTGAGGCGGGATCGCGGGGCGCGCACCCATGTTCCAGATGTGCTCGCGGAAGGCGTGACCGGG
>NZ_JBFULT010000515.1:0-5478 GCF_054049755.1 Bradyrhizobium sp. P5_C11_2 | reverse complement strand
GTGGTCGGTCTGATGGCGATGATCGTCGCGATTGCGCGGCCGAAATGGCCTGATGGTGTCGGCATCGCGCACAGCGCGGTGGCCGGCATCCTTGTCCATGGCTTCTATCTCGGCGGCACCGCGATCGCGATCGCGCATTCGATTCCGGCCGGGCTCTCCGCGCTCATTCCGGGCCTCCAGCCGATCCTGACTTCGACCATTGCGAACCGCTGGCTCGGCGACAAGGTGACGCCGGTGCAATGGGCCGGGCTCGTGCTCGGCCTCGGCGGCGTGGTGCTGATCCTGCACAACCGCCCCATGACCGGCGAAGCCGGGTTCGGCTGGCTCGCCTCGGTGGTCTCGCTGATCAGCATCACGCTCGGCACGCTCTATCAGCGGCGCTACTGCAACCACATCGACTGGCGCGCCGGCAATCTCGTGCAATATGTCGCCTCACGATCTTCTTCGCGGTCGGTGCCTTCCTGTTCGAAGACCGTGTGGTGCACTGGACGCGCGAGTTCGTGCTCGGGCTTGCCTGGCTCGCCGTCGCGCTCTCGATCGGATCGATCGGGCTGCTGTACTGGCTGATCCGCCATGCCGCGGCGACCTCGGTCGCGAGCCTGTTCTACCTGGTGCCCGCCGTCACGGCGCTGATGGCCTATGTGTTGTTCGACGAAAAGCTCGACGCGCTCGCGATCGCCGGCATGGCGATGTGCGCGGCCGCGGTGTTCGTGGTCAACCGGCGCTCCTAGGCCGGTAGGCCATGCCGCCGCAATACATCCCTGACGTGCGGCGCCGCTCATGCTAGGCTGCGCGCATTTCAGCTTCCCTTTGGCCACGGTGATTTCCATGAAAAAGGCGAGACGCGCACTGCTCGGCAGGTCCCTGAAGCCTGTCCGCATCGCATGCATCAACTACGCGGAAGAGCTGATGAGCGACCGGATGATGGGGAGGCTCACCGCCGCGCTCCAGAAATGCTACGACGAGCATTTCCTGCCGGTCTGGGRCTATCCCATCGACCTCGACGTCACCCAAAAGCCAAAGCCGACGGACTGGCAGTTGCTCTATTTTGACGACGCCACCCACAAGAACTTCCTCGGGCGGCACGAGCTGACGCATCGCGGCCAGCCGATCTCAAAGATCTTTCTGAAGGCGCTCGGCGAGGACGATCCAGTCAGCCTGGCGGCATCACACGAACTGTTCGAGATGGTTCTCGATCCGATGGCCAATCTGTGGGCCGACAAGACCCGGCACACCCAATATGCCTACGAGGTCTGCGACGCCGTGGAGGAGGAGTCTTTTCTCGTCAACGGCTTTCCGATGTCGAACTTCGTCTATCCGTCCTGGTTCGAGCCGTTCGAGCATCCTCGCGGCACCAAATTCGACCATATGGGATCGCTGAAGGCGCCGTTCTCGATGACGGAAGGCGGCTACGTCATCAAGAAGGTCAACGGCAGGAGGGTGATCAAGCAGTTTGGCTCACCAGAGAAGCGGAGGCGATTCGCCAAGGAGGACCGCCGCGGCCATCGCAGCGAATTTCGCGATCCGCAAGGCGAGCATCACCCGGGCCGGCGCGCAGCCAAGCGGCGAGGGTAGGGCACTTCACCGCAAAGCCTCCGGGTGCGCCGCACCCGGAGGCTCGCTCTGAGCTATCCTTGGGCTGCGATCAGCGCTTGGCCTTCTTGGCCTTTTTCTTCTTCTTGGCGGCTTTCTTGGGAGCTTTCTTTGCAGTCTTCTTGGCTGCCTTCTTCGCGGTCTTCTTGGCCGCTTTCTTCGACGACTTCTTGGCAGCTTTCTTCGTTGCCTTCTTGGCCTTCTTGGCGGCCTTCTTCGGCGCTACCTTCTTCGCGACCTTCTTGGCGGCTTTCTTGACCTTCTTGACGGCAGGGACTGCGGTGTCCTTGGGCGCTTCCACGGCGGTGGTGATCGGCTCCATCGCCTGCTCGGTTACGGGTTTATCGTCGTCCATATTGTCCCCCACGGTTTGAACGGAACGATGACGATAGCGGGATTCCAAATTGTGTCAAAGCAACGCTCAATCTTTGCGGATCTTTGCGTAGGCAGCCAACGCGCGCTCGCGCCCTTTGGCGTGGTCGACGATCGGCTGCGGGTAGGTTTCACCGAGCGTGACGCCCGCGCTCGCGAGCTCGATCGGCATTGCCCGCCAGGGCTGGTGGATCAGCTTTGGCGGCAGCGCTCGCAGTTCCGGCACCCAGCGGCGGACGTAGGTTCCATCCGGGTCGAACGTCTCGCCCTGGAGCACCGGATTGAAAATGCGAAAGTAGGGCGCGGCGTCGGCGCCGCAGCCGGCGACCCACTGCCAGTTGGCGGGATTGCTGCCGGCGTCCGCATCGACCAGCGTGTCCCAGAACCAGCTCTCGCCATCGCGCCAGTCGATCAGGAGGTGCTTGACCAGGAAGGAGGCGACCACCATCCGCACCCGGTTGTGCATCACGCCGGTGTGCCAGAGCTCGCGCAGGCCAGCATCGACGATGGGGTAGCCGGTGCGCCCGCGCCGCCAGGCGGCGCGCGCCTTGGCGTCGGGCTTCCAGGGGAAGCCGTCGAAATTGGCTTGCAGGTTTTCGGTGGCGAGGTCGGGGTGGTCGTGGAGGAGATGGCGGCAGAATTCGCGCCAGCCGAGCTCGCTCAGGAATTTTTCGATGCCGGGCCCGAGCGCGGGGTTCTCGGCCGCCGCGAAGCGCGCGGCATGCCAGACCTGACGCGGGCTGAGCTCGCCGAACCGCAAGTGCGGCGACAGGCCTGACGTGCCCAGCCGGTCCGGGCGGTCGCGGTCGCCGGCATAGCCGCGCGCGGTGTGCTTGAGGAAGTCGCGCAGGCGCGCGCGGGCGGAGGCCTCACCCGGCGTCCAGCTCTCGCGCAGGCCGCCGGCCCAGTCGGGCTTGCTCGGCTCGAGGTGCCAATGCTCCAGCGCGTCGCTGGCGACCTTGGGGCCGGGGCGTAGCGCTTTCGGTGCAGGTAGCGGTTTGGGCGGATCGCCGAGCGCCAGCACCCGCCGCCAGAACGGCGTGAACACGCGCAGGCCGCGGCCCTCCTTGTTGCGGATCGCTGAAGGCGGGACCAAGAGGTCTCCCGGGAAGCTTTGCGAGTCGACACCGAGCTTTGCCAGCGCTGCTGTGAGCTGTTTCTCGACTGCCTGATGCGGCGCCTGCGCGATCCCGTTCCAGTAGACCGCGCCGGCGCGGCTCTCGCGCGCCACCTCGGGGATCACCCTGGCCGCCGGTCCCTTGCGCAGGATCAGCGATCCCCCGCGCGCGGCGATCTCGGCGCCGAGCGCGCGCAGTGACTGCGCCAGCCACCAGCGCGCCGCGCCGCCCGGTGCGCGTCCGGCCGTCTCGTCCAGCGCATAGAGGCAGATCACCGGCGCGCCGGTCTTCGCAGCGGCATGAAGGGCAGGATGATCGGACAGGCGGAGGTCGTCGCGGAACCAGACGATGATGGGCGGCGCGCTTGGCGTGGTCAGGGATGTCCTCGTTTACATTTTGGAAACCATGCCGCGTCCAATGGTGTGAACCGTCGTTAATGCGACCGTAAGCCGATTGCACGTATATGCAGGAATTACGGGGGTAGTTCCATTCATGTCCAATCTTTCGACGGCGAAGTTCCTGCCGCAATTCAAACTTGGCACCAAGGCCGTCCTGTGCGCCGTGCTGCTGATCGCGATGAACACGGCGCTGGTGGTCGGCGCGGGCTATTGGTCGCTGACCTCCGCCTTCAACGAGCGCGCGCTGCGCGACATCGAGGCCAATCTGCGCACGCTGGCCCTGGCTTTTGCCGAGATCGTTCCTGACGCCAGGATCACGATGAGGGATGGCGCGGTGGTGCGCGCCGAGATCCCCAAGATGCCGGATTTTAGGGATCACGCCATCGTCGATCGCGCGGTGTCCTATGTCGGCGGCAACGCCACCCTGTTCGTGTTCGACGATGCGAGCGGGCAGTTCGTCCGCCGCTCGACCAACGTGAAGAAGGAGAATGGCGACCGCGCCGTCGGCACCCAGCTTGCCGCGGACCATCCGGCGCAGGCCCAGCTGCGCCGTGGCGAGGCCTACAAGGGTCCGGCCATGCTGTTCGGCAAGTCCTTCATGACGGCCTATTTCCCGGTCGCGGATGCAACCGGCAAGGTCGCCGGCATCCTCTATGTCGGTATCCCGATGGCGCAGTTCGAGAGCATGCTGGCGCAGGCCATCGAGAGCATGGCCATCGCGGCCGGCATCGCCGCGCTGCTGGTCCTGGTCCTCACCCTGCTGGTCGTCCGCCGCGTCACCCGGCCGCTGACCTCGGTCACGCGCTCGCTGACGGCGCTCGCCGACGGCCAGAGCGACGTCGCGATCGACTGCGAGGACCGCGCCGACGAGATCGGCGAGATCGCCCGCACGGTCGCCGTGTTCAAGAGCAATTCGCTGGAGCGGGCGCGCCTGCGCAGCGAGCAGGCGGCGGCGTCGGCTGCCGCGGCGGAGCAGCGCAAATCCGAGCTGCGCAATTTCGTCGAGGAGTTCCGCGGCAGCGTCGGCGRCATCCTCGACAAGGTCCTGAGCTCCTCCGGCGAATTCGAGCGCGTGGCGCGGCAACTCACCGACACCGCACGCTCCACCGCCGATCTGTCGGCCCAGTCGGCCGGGGCTTCCGAGACCGCCTCCGAGCATGTGCGCTCGGCGGCTTCGGCCTCCGACGAGCTGTCCCAATCGATCTCCGAGATCACCCGCAGGGTTCAGGAGTCCAACCAAATCTCCGCCGAGGCGGTGCGACAGGCCGAGGCCACCGATCAGCGCATCGCGCAGCTCTCCGAGGCGGGCTCGCGCATCGGCGACGTCGTCAAGCTGATCACCTCGATCGCCGAGCAGACCAATCTGCTGGCGCTGAATGCCACCATCGAGGCCGCGCGCGCCGGCGACGCAGGCCGCGGCTTCGCGGTCGTCGCCCAGGAGGTCAAGACGCTCGCCGGCCAGACCGCCAAGGCGACCGACGAGATCTCGAACCAGATCGCCAGCATGCAGCTTGCGACCGAGGAGTCGGTCACCGCCATCAGGGCGATCAGCCAGACCATCGAGCGCATCAGCGGCATCGCCGGCTCGATCTCGGCCGCGGTCGAGCAGCAGAGGAGCGCCACCCACAACATCGCGGCCAGCGTTCGTGCGGCGGCCTCCGGCACCGCCGACGTCGCGGTCAATGTCCGCCATGCCGCCAAGGGCGCCAGCGAGACCGGCGAGACCTCCAGCCGGATGTTCGCCTCCGCCCAGGCGCTGTCGGGTGAGAGCGTGCATCTGAAGGCCGAGGTCGACAGCTTCCTCGACCGCGTGCGCACGGCGTAGTCCAACGTAGTCATCCCGGGATGGTCCGAAGGACCAGACCTCAGGTGCGCAATTGCGCACCGGGGGATCTCGAGATTCCGGGTTCGATGCTGACGCATCGCCCCGGGATGACTTTTTGCGATCGCTTGGCGCGACCGCCAAAAGTCACTTCGGCTGCGGCACGATCCGGATG
>NZ_JBFULT010000514.1:0-5507 GCF_054049755.1 Bradyrhizobium sp. P5_C11_2 | reverse complement strand
GTCACGCCATGCGACCAAGCATTTGCAGTTCAAGCCGGGCTCCGACGTCGCCATGCTGAACGCGATGATCAACACGATCATCACCGAGGGCCTGACCGACGACCAGTATATCGCCGGCTACACCGAGGGTTTCGAGGACCTCAAGGAGAAGATCAAGGAGTTCACGCCGGAGAAGATGGAGCCGATCTGCGGCATCCCGGCGCAGACGCTGCGCGAGGTCGCCCGAACCTATGCACGCGCGAAATCCTCGATCATCTTCTGGGGCATGGGCATCAGCCAGCATGTCCACGGCACCGACAATGCGCGCTGCCTGATTGCGCTCGCGCTGATCACCGGCCAGGTCGGCCGGCCCGGCACCGGGCTGCATCCACTGCGCGGCCAGAACAACGTGCAGGGCGCCTCCGATGCCGGCCTGATCCCGATGTTCCTGCCCGACTACCAGCCGGTCGGCCGCGACGACTTGCGCGGCAATTTCGAGAAGCTGTGGGGACAGGACCTTGATCCCGTGCGCGGCCTGACCGTGGTCGAGATCATGAACGCGATCCACGCCGGCGAGATCAAGGGCATGTATATCGAGGGTGAGAATCCCGCGATGTCCGACCCCGATCTCCAGCATGCGCGCCAGGCGCTCGCGATGCTCGACCATCTCGTGGTGCAGGATCTCTTCGTCACCGAGACCGCGTTCCACGCCGACGTCATCCTGCCGGCCTCGGCCTTTGCCGAGAAGGACGGCTCCTTCACCAACACCGATCGCCGCGTTCAGCTCGCGCGCCAGGTGATCAAGCCGCCGGGCGATGCGCGGCAGGATCTCTGGATCATCCAGGAGATCGGCAAGCGCATGGGCCTGCCGTGGAATTATTCCGGCCCCGGCGACGTCTACACCGAGATGGCGGAGTTGATGCCTTCGCTCAAGAACATCAGCTGGGAGCGACTGGTGCGCGAAGGCGCCGTGACCTATCCGGCCGATGATCCGAACAAGCCCGGCAACGAGATCATCTTCACCACGGGCTTCCCGACTGCGAGCGGCCGCGGCAAGATCGTGCCGGCAAAGGTCATTCCGCCGGATGAATTGCCCGACGCCGAATATCCGATGGTGCTCTCGACCGGACGCGTGCTCGAGCACTGGCACACCGGCTCGATGACGCGCCGCGCGCAGGTGCTCGACCAGATCGAGCCGGAGGCGGTCGCGTTCATGTCGCCGAAGGACATGCGCAAGAAGAAGCTCGCGCCCGGTGACTTCATCCGGCTCGAGACCCGCCGCGGTGCCGTCGAGGTCAAGGTCCGCTCCGACCGCGACGTGCCGGAGAACATGGTGTTCATGCCGTTCTGCTACGCGGAGGCAGCGGCGAATCTCCTGACCAATCCGGCGCTCGACCCGTTCGGCAAGATCCCGGAGTTCAAGTTCTGCGCAGCAAGGGCCGAGCGCGCCGAGATGCGCGACGCGGCGGAGTAGCTTTCTGTCGCTTTGACGCGATGGCGCTAGCCAATCCCCCCGGTGTCGTCCCGGCCTAGTGCGCAATTGCGCACGGGGGCCGGGACCCATACCGCGTGATCTCTCGATGGCGGATGGTGCCAGTCCTCGAACGACGAGCCTTCGCCAAACCACTCCCTGTGGTTATGGGTCCCGGCCTGCGCCGGGACGACGGCTGAGTGTGTGGCGGGCACCTCGTCGTCCCTTCGCCGTTCGCAGCGGCGGTGGTAAACATCGCCCATGTCCAAAGTCACCCCAGCCACGCGCGCGCTTGCGGCCGCCGGTGTTGCGTTCACCGTGCACGCCTACGAGTATGATCCCGACGCCGAGAGCATCGGCCTTCAGGCCGCATCCGCGCTCGGCGAAGACCCCGCGCGCGTATTGAAGACGCTGATGGCGCTGGTCGACGGCAAGCCGGTCTGCGTGATCGTCCCGTCCGATCAGGAAGTCTCGATGAAGAAGCTCGCCGCGGCTGCCAACGGCAAGTCGGCCCAGATGATGAAGCCGCCCGAGGCCGAGCGCGTCACCGGCTTCAAGGTCGGTGGCATCAGCCCGTTCGGGCAGCGCAAACCCGTGCGCACCGTGATCGAGCAGAGCGCGATGGCGCACGATCAGGTCTATGTGAACGGCGGTCAGCGCGGCCTGCAGGTGCGGCTCAGGCCGAACGACGTGCGGGATGTCTTGAAGGCGGTCGTGACGGATGTGGTCGCGTAGGCGCGATGGAGCGGGATCATGAGATGGCCACGCCCGTTGTGGCTCGCGATCCTGCTCGGCCTCTGCCTCTCCGTTGAGGCACATCAGGTCAACCTCGTGACGGCGCGCGTGGCCCTGACCGGCGATCGCACCGTGACCGTCGAACTGAAGGGCCGCGACGTCGATCGTCTGGTCGGCACCAGGATTTATGATGCGAGGGGAGACGCGGTCGATCCTTCCGCGGTTGATGCGGCCACGGTCGCAATCCTTGCCTATATGAGCACGCACCTGGCGGTCACGGCCGGCGGCATGTCCTGCCCGGTGGGTCATGCTGCGATCCTGGCCGACGGCGACGGCGTGATCTATCGCAACAGTTTCGCCTGCGCCAATTTCGCCGGCGACATCGTCTATCGCTCCACCGTGCTGACCGAGAAAGACCCCGCCGCGCGTCAGGTGGTGCTGGTCGCGCAGGGCGGGTCCGAGGCGCAGGCCCTGCTCGACGCCGGCAACACGACCGTCACGCTGTCGGCGCATGCGCCGCCGCTGTGGTCGACGATGCAGCGCTATCTCGTCACCGGCATCGCGCACATCTTCCTTGGCTATGATCACATCGCGTTTCTGGTCGCCGTCGTGCTGTGGGCACGACGGCTCGTGCCCGTCATCAAGATCGTCACCGCGTTCACGGTCGCCCATTCGATGACGTTGTCGCTGGCCGCGCTCGACATCGTGGTCATACCGGGCCGCATCGTCGAGCCCGCGATCGCGGCGTCGATCGTGTTCGTCGCCGTCGAGAACTTTGTCTCGCGTGACATCGACGGGCGCTGGCGCGTGGCCTTTCTGTTCGGCCTCATCCACGGGTTCGGATTCGCCGGCGCGCTCAGGGAGATTGGCCTGCCGCCGAACGCGGTGGTGCCGGCGCTCGCTTCCTTCAATATCGGCGTCGAGATCGGGCAGGTTGCGATTGTCGCGATCGTGCTGCCGGCGCTCGGCCTGGTCGACCGGCTGTTTGCAACTGACTGGACCGAGCCGGTGAGGGCGGCAAGGCTGGTCTATGCGGTGTCCGCGCTGATCAGCCTGCTCGGCGGCTATTGGCTGCTCACGCGCATCTTCGAGGCGTGATCGAACGGACGATCCGGTTACTGCTTCTGCAACAGTTTCAACCGGCAGCGCAGCGCCTCGCGGATATGCGCCCGTGCGAGCTGCTCGGCTCTGTCACCGTCGCGTGCGGCGATGGCATCGATGATCGCCTGGTGCTCCCCGTGGCTGGTCGAGGGGCGGCCCGACACCGTGAAAGTGGTAGGACCGAGCAGGGCGATCCAGTCCTGCAACTCGCGAGACGCATTGTCGAGATAGCGGTTGCGCGCGGCCCGGCAGACGGCTTCGTGGAAGGCGCGGTTGAGCCTGGCCATTTCGGCGGCGTCGTTCTCGGCCGCCTCGGTAAAGCCCTGCTCGATGTCCCTGAGCGCGTCGATCTCGGGCGCGGAGGCATGCTCGGCGGCAAGGCGGGCGGACGCGCCTTCCATGATCTCGCGCATCGCATAGAGTTCGAGCACCTCGGAAATATCGAGGTTGCGCACGATCAGGCCGCGTCCGCCGGATGGCTCGACAAAACCGCGTGCCGCGAGCCGGCCCAGAGCTTCGCGGACCGGCGTGCGGCTGACCTTCAGCCGCTGCGCGACCTCCTCCTCGCGCAGGCGGTCGCCGGCGCGGTAGCTGCCGGCCTGGAGGGCTTCGCAGAGCGAGCGGAACACGGCTTCGCCCAGTGCGACACCGCCGCCGCGCGCGATCGATCCGCCTGCCTTTGCCGGGCGTCTGGCCATGTTCCCTCGAAACGCGAAGCGCATCCCGCCCATGCAGAGATGCCGCTTGCACAGCTTCTGTATATCTTTGTATACAAAGGTACGCAATGACAGACTGATTGACCGGGGCCGCCGGCGGGCAGAATGTCTCCAACTTCGTCGCATCGGGCAGACGGCATGAGCAGCAAATACGACGTGCTGGTGATCGGCGGCGGCAATGCGGCGCTGTGCGCGGCGATCAGCGCCCGGCGCGGCGGCGCATCCGTCCTCGTGCTCGAGGGCGCGCCAAAATTCTATCGCGGCGGCAACACGCGCCACACCCGCAACATGCGCTGCGCCCATGACGCCGCGACCGAGATCCTGACCGGACCTTACACCGAGGACGAGTTCTGGGAGGATCTGCTGCGCGTGACCGGCGGGCAGACCGACGAGGTCCTCGCCCGTCATATGATCCGCGAATCCAAGGACATCCTGAACTGGATCGTGGAGCAGGGCGTGCGCTGGCAGCCCTCGCTCGGCGGCACGCTGAGCCTCGGCCGCACCAACTCCTTCTTCCTCGGCGGCGGCCGGGCGATGTTGAACGCGCTCTATCTGACCGCCGAACGGCTCGGCGTCGAGGTTGAGTACGACGCCGAGGTGACCGACCTCGTGATCGAGGACGGCATGTTCCTTGCCGCGCGGCTCAAGCGGCCGATCAAGGGTGAGACCGAGATCCGCGCGACGTCGCTGGTCGCCGCCGCCGGCGGCTTCGAGGCCAACATCGAATGGCTGAAGCAATATTGGGGCGAGGCCGCCGACAATTTCCTGATCCGCGGCACGCCCTATAATCGCGGCACGATCCTGAAGATGCTGCTCGACAAGGGCGTGCAGGAGGTCGGCGATCCCACCCAGTGCCATGCGGTCGCGATCGACGCCCGCGCGCCGAAATTCGACGGCGGCATCATCACGCGCCACGATTCCGTCGTGTTCGGTATCGTCGTCAACAAGCACGCCCAGCGCTTCTACGACGAGGGCGAGGATATCTGGCCGAAGCGCTACGCGATCTGGGGCCGGCTGGTCGCGGCGCAGCCCGACCAGATCGCCTATATCATCTTCGATTCGACCGTCGTCACGAGCTTCATGCCCACGCTGTTTCCGCCGATCGCCGGACAAACGATTGCCGAGCTCGCCGGCAAGCTCGAGCTCGATCCGGTCGCGCTGGACAAGACCATCACCGAGTTCAACGCCGCGGTGCGGCCCGGCACCTTCGACCACACCATCCTGGACGACTGCCGCACCGAGGGCATCACGCCGCCGAAGACGCATTGGGCGCGGCGGATCGAGACGCCGCCCTATCTCGCCTATCCGGTGCGGCCCGGCATCACCTTCACCTATCTCGGCACGCGCGTGACCAAGGAGGCGCGCATGCTGATGGCTGACGGCAAGCCGTCGGCCAACATGTTCGCGGCCGGCGAGATCATGGCCGGCAACGTGCTCGGCAAGGGCTATGCCGCCGGCATGGGCATGACCATCGGCAGCGTGTTCGGGCGGATCGCAGGGCGGGA
>NZ_JBFULT010000513.1:0-5509 GCF_054049755.1 Bradyrhizobium sp. P5_C11_2 | reverse complement strand
GCTTGCGGGTGTCGGGCTGGTCATCGCGGTGACGGAGGATGGCGAGCGGTTGTTGCGAACGCACGGGCGGTGACTTCTTCGCCTCTCCCCGCTTGCGGGGAGAGGCCGGAATTTGCGCAGCAAATTCCGGGTGAGGGGGAGTCTCCGCGAGTCCGTCTCTTACCGTGATTGCGGAGACAGCCCCTCACCCCAACCCTCTCCCCGTAAGAACGGGGAGAGGGAGAAGAAGCAGCGCGGCACCTCTCTCCACATCGTCATTGCGAGCGCAAGCGAAGCAATCCAGAATGTCCCTGCGGCGGCAGTCTGGATTGCTTCGTCGCAAGAGCTCCTCGCAATGACGGAGCATGTGGAGCCCGCCAGTCATGTCACTCAAACTCTACGAACTCGTCGGCACCGACACCTCGCGCCCGTTCAGCCCGTATTGCTGGCGCACGCGCCTCGCGCTGGCGCACAAGGGGTTGTCGGCGGAATCGCTTCCCTGGCGCTTCACCGAGAAAAGCGCGATCGCGCCGCACGGCTCCGAGAAGGTCCCGGTGCTGTTGCATCACGACAGGCCGGTGGTCGATTCCTGGGCAATCGCGAATTATCTCGAAGACAATTTTCCCGATAGCCCGTCGCTGTTCGGCGGTGAGGGCGGCCGGGCCATGGCGCGCATGATCAACGCCTGGGGCGACATCGCCATCGTCGGCGGCATCTTTCCGCTGATCGTCGCCGACATTCCGACGAATCTGGCTGACGTCGATGCCGCTTATTTCCGGCAATCGCGCGAGGCGCGATTTGGCGGCAAGACGCTGGAGGAGATCATGGCGAGCCGCGATGCCGGCGTGATCGCGTTCCGCAAGTCGCTCGAGGTGATGCGGCAGACCTTGAAGAAGCAGGCCTATCTCGGCGGCGATGCGCCGAACTACGCCGACTACATCGTGTTCGGCGGCTTCCAATGGGCGCGCGTGGTCAGCCCGTTCAAGCTGCTGGAGGCGGACGACCCGATCTATGCGTGGCGCGACAAGCTGCTCGATGCGTTCGACGGCATGGCGCGGACCTCGCCGGGGCACGCGGTGTAGCAGATCGGAGGGCGGGCTCGGCCGAAGGCGCGAGCCCGACTTGCGTCAGAACTTGTAGGCGATGCCGAAGCGGCCGATGTCGCTGCGCAGCTTGGTCGAGACGTTGAACGTCGCAGTGGGCGTGTTGCCGGTTGTGACCAAGCCGGAGGTGGAGACCGAACCGAGGTCCACGTGCAGATATTCCCCGCTCACCACCCAATGTGGCGTGATCGCATAGTCGATGCCGGCGCCGACAGTCCAGCCGACCCGGGTCTGGCTGGCCGCGGCCGTCTCGAATTCCAAGCCGAATCCGAGCGGCGAGAAGCCCACATAGGTGTTCGAATATTTGACGTCGCCGATGGCGACACCGCCGGTGGCGTAGAACAGTGCCTTGTCGACCGCATAACCGATGCGGGGGCGAATGGTCGCGAGCCAGTTGGTCGAGACGGTTGTTGTGAACGCCGCGGTGCCAAGGGGGAAGGTCAGGAACGGACTGCCGGCCGTCGCGACCATCTTGTCGAAGTGGCGCCACGAAATGTCGCCTTCGACACCGGCGACGAAACTGCCCCATTGCCGATTGTAACCGGCCTTGCCGCCGACGATCGCACTGGTTCCCGATAGGCCCGGCGAACCGATGGCGTTCAGTCCGGGAATGTCGGCGGGGAAGTAGAGCGGAATCGCTCCGTTGACAGCGCTGAGACTCGTATCGGCGTTGGTCCAGCTCGCGCCAGCGGTTCCGCCAACGTAAAATCCCGTCCAGCTGAACGGCGCGACCGCCGGCAAGGCCTTGTAGACCGGGGCCTGCACGTCAGCTGCCGCCGCCGCGGAGACGGACGCCATTCCTCCGATGGCCGCGAAGAGCGCGACTCGTGAGAAGCAAATTCGTGCCATGGAAACCCCTAACCGATGAAATCTCAGGTAGCTCAGTAGCAGGGGGCCGGCCGATGGGCTGTCCCTGAAATGTCACGCCGCTGCTCGGCAACGGCGTCGAGACTGACATGATGATGCTCGTGACGACATCGGGCAGGAAATATCCGATCGCGCGGAAGCCGCCGGGGCATGCGGTGTAGCTGCCGCGCTCACTCTCTCCCCGAGGTCGTCCTGGCGAAAGCCAGGACCCATACCGCGTGATCTATCGCGTGCGGTCGGTCGCAGTACCGAACGACGAGTCGTCGCCAAACATCTCCCTGGGGTAATGGGTCCTGGCTTTCGCCAGGACGACAGCGGAGGTGGGCGCGTACTCGCGTCTCACGCGCACAGTCGCGGACTACTTCGCCGCGCTCGCCGCCGCCTCCCGCAAACATGACCGGCACAGGCAATCCTCGCCCTTGACCGGCATCGGCAGGCGCGCGGTCTCCTCCGCGCACCAGCAGGTGCCCGAGAGGTCGCAGCCAAACTCGGTGCCGCAGCGGGAGCAGGCGAGGCGGCGCGGTGCCGGTTCCTGCGTTGAGGATTCTTTCGGAATTGTCATGATTTGCGCAAAAGCTTGGCCGTCATTTTCATGTCGGGTTCATCTCCCGCTGCGGTATATTACGCGCCGCGCGCACGCTCGCAAAGCGCTCAGGACAAATTGATGGCCCGCGATTCGCAAGCCGCCCTCGTTGCGCTCAACCGCTTCGGCTTCGGTGCCCGCGGCGGGGCGTCCGGCGATCTCATCAACGCGGCGTCCGACCCGCGCGGTTTCGTCAAGGCGGAGCTCGCCCGCCCCAACGGCGTGCTGCTGGAGGCCCCGGGCCTGCAATCGACGCCGCAGCTGGGCCAGGCCGTGTTCGCCTATCAGGACCAGGTCAAGCAGGCGCGCGAGGCGGCGGCGAAAGCCGGCGCGACGACCGAGGCGCCGCCGGCGCCGGCCGATCAGAAGCCCGGGCTGCGCCGCAATCTCTCGCTGAACACCGTGGCGACCGAGATCGCCGGCCAGATGACGGAAGCAAAACCGGCGGACAATGCCGCCAGGAACGACAGCATCAAGCCCGACAGCATGCAGCCCAGTGCCGCCGCACCGCCCGCCGCAAAGCCCGCACCGCAGCCGCTCAACGTGATCCAGAAGACGTTTCGCGCGGAGGCGCTGGCGCGCCTGCAGCGCGCGACACTGGTCGAGTGCGGTTTCACCGAGCGGCTGGTGACGTTCTGGTCCAACCATTTCTGCATCTCCGCGAGCAAGGGCGAACTGGCGCGGATCTGGGCCGGTGCGTTCGAGCGCGAGGCGATCCGCCCGCATGTGCTCGGGCGTTTCGCCGACATGCTCAGGTCCGCCGAGCAGCACCCGGCGATGCTGTTCTTTCTCGATAACCAGCAATCGCTCGGGCCGGAGTCACGCGCGGGGCAGAATCGCAAGCGCGGGCTGAACGAGAATCTCTCGCGCGAGATCATGGAGCTGCATACGCTCGGTGTCGGCGGCGGCTACACCCAGGACGACGTCACCTCGCTGGCGCGCATCATCACCGGCTGGACCTTTGCCGGCCGGCAGGGCCAGCTCGGTGCGCCCGGCTCGTTCGTGTTCAACGCCAATGCGCACCAGCCGGGGCCGCAAGTCCTGCTCGGCAAGAGCTATGAGGCGACCGGCCTTGCGCAGGGCGAGGCCGCGCTCGCCGACATCGCCCGCCATCCGTCGACCGCGAATTTCATCGCCACTAAATTCGTCCGTCATTTCGTCGCCGACGATCCGCCGCAGGTCCTGGTGGCGCGATTGCGCGACGTCTTCGTCAAGACCGACGGCGATCTCAAGGCGCTGGCAACCGCGCTGGTCGATTCCGACGAAGCCTGGAAGGCGCCGCTGACCAAGATGCGCAGCCCATACGATTTCCTGGTCGCGAGCGGCCGTCTGCTCGCGCGCGTGCCGGAGGATCCGGGCGGCTATCTCAACAATCTGAACCTGCTCGGCCAGCCGCTGTGGACCCCCGCAGGCCCCAACGGTTTTCCCGACACCAACGCGGCGTGGGCTGCGCCGGAAGGCATCAAGCTCCGGCTCGATATCGCCGCACAAATGGGTGCGCGGCTTGGGCCCAACATCGATCCGCTCGACCTGCTGGAATTCGCGGCAGCGGATGCGGCCTCGGTCGAGACGCGGCGGACCATCGAGCGCGCGGAGTCGCGCCAGCAGGCGCTGGCGCTGCTGTTGATGTCGCCGGAAATGCAGAGGAGATGATGATGATCGACTGCGTCGAGAACCGGCTCCTCACCTCGCGCCGCGGCCTGCTGCTCGGCGGCGCCTCCTTCGCGGCCTGGGCCTATCTGCCGAAATTCGCGCGCGCGGCCGACGGACGCGATCCCCGGCTGATCGTGGTGATCCTGCGCGGCGCACTCGACGGGCTCTCGACCGTCGCGCCGGTCGGCGATCCCGACTATGCCGGCCTGCATGGATCGATCGCGCTCACGGCGGATGGCGCGCATCCCGCGATCATGCTCGACTCGTTTTTCGCGCTGCATCCGGCGATGCCGGAATTCGCACGCATGTACCGCGACAGGCACGCGGCGGTGATCCACGCGGTTGCGACGCCCTATCGCGACCGTTCGCATTTCGACGGCCAGGACGTGCTCGAGAGCGGATATGCCGGCCCCGGCCGCGTCCAGTCGGGCTGGCTCAATCGCGCGCTCGAAGCGCTGCCGCGCGGCGAGCGGGTGTCCTCAGGTCTCGCGGTCGGTCCCACCACGCCGCTGGTGCTGCGCGGCAATGCGCCGACCGTCGGCTGGGCGCCGGTCGCGCTGCCGCAGGCCGACGACGACACGGCGATGCGGCTGGTCGATCTCTATCGTCACCGCGACCCCGTGCTGGCGTCAGCCCTGTCGCAGGGCCTTCAACTCGACAAGGTCGCGAGCGGCGACGACATGAAGCCGAAGGGTGGCAACCAGGTCGCGCAGATGCGGCAGGTGGCGCGCGGCGCGGCAAAACTGATGGCGGCCGACGACGGCCCGCGCATCGCGGCACTCGCCTTCGACGGCTGGGATACGCATGCCAATGAAGGCGGGCCTGTGGGGCGTCTGGCGTTCCTGCTCGGCGGGCTCGACGGCGCGCTGGCCGAATTCGAGAGCGGGCTCAGTGAGCGCTGGCGCGACACCGTGGTCGTCGTCGCCACCGAGTTCGGCCGCACCGCGCGCATCAACGGCACCGACGGCACCGATCACGGCACCGGAACGATCGCGCTGCTCGCCGGCGGCGCGGTGAAGGGCGGCCGCGTCATCGCCGACTGGCCCGGCCTCAAGCTCGCCAATCTCTACGAGGGGCGCGACCTCAAGCCGACCACGGACTTGCGCTCCGTGATCAAGGGCGTGCTGCAGGGACAGTTCGGCCTGTCCGATCGCGTGCTGGCGGAGACGGTGTTCCCGGACAGCGCGAGCGCGAGACCGATGAAGGGGCTGGTGACTTAACCTCTCCCCGCTCTTTGCGGGGAGAGGTCGGATTGCCCCGGCGATGCGAAGCATCGTCCGGTGCGATCCGGGTGAGGGGCAGGGCACTCTGTTGCTCAAATGGC
>NZ_JBFULT010000512.1:0-5515 GCF_054049755.1 Bradyrhizobium sp. P5_C11_2 | reverse complement strand
GAAATGCCCTCGGCCTGCGCGACGCGCGCCGGCACCAGTTCGGGATCGTCGAGCCGGCGCTCGATGGTCTGGCAGATCCGGTGCAGCAGCGCGGCCTGTGTCGCGCTCGATCCGGCATCGGACGTCGAGGCCGCCAGTTGATGCGCGAGCGTCAGCAGGAGATCGACCAGACTTTGCGCGACCGCGTTCCATTCGGCATCGCTCAACGTGTCGAGCGTGCGCGCGGTCGCATCCAGCAGGCGCGCGAACACATCGGCGAACCCACTGGGCGGAACGACCCGGGGCTCGCCGAGCCGCGGCTTGCCGGAGAGGCGCCCATGCAACGCCTCCGAGGTCACCGACAGCACGATCGCGCGCATGTCGCGCTGGAACACGATGCTCCAGTCCCCGCTCCGCGGCAGCAGCACGAGATGGCCGACCGGAACGATGCGGTGGCCGGCGGCGCTCTTGAGCACCATGCCGTCCTCGACCGGCATCAGCGCGATCGGCAGCTCTTCATTGGCGTGCGAAAGAGGCCCGACGCTTTGCGCGCCAGCGGCCATGCGCGTTAGCGCAACGCCCGAGGCCTGGCGATGCGACGCCGTCGCGTGCCCGTCAAGGAAGGCATGACCGGTCGCGGGTTGCAGGCCCACGGCAGCCAGCACGTCCCGCCAGGCTTCGGGGCGGTCGTCTTGCGCGTAGGACTCGCTCGTGAACGGCCGGAAGCTCATTGGATCGACCCAGATTGCCGTCGATCGAAGCAACCTCTGTGCCAGCCGCACGCGATCCTCCGTCGCCGCGACGGGCCGCAGATGAGGTTTGTTGGTCACGCGCTCATCCAGGAAACGGGCCGTCCTTCAAAGTGTTAGAGCCTGATACCGACATTCAGCACGATGCGTAGCCTGGATGGAGCCAACGGGTCGGCGCGAAGCGCCGCCCGATGACAGGCTCCGCGTAATCCGGGACCTCCGAGCCCGCTGTGACAGACCCGGATTGCGCTTCGCTCCATCCGGGCTACCCCGCATCAGTCGCACCGGAAGATGTTCTTGCGGATTGTGCCGTGGACGCCCCAATTGGCGTCGACCACCTGGGTGACACCAAAATCGGCGCCGACCGACAGCAGCGAGATCGCCTCGTCCTCGCTGAGGCCGTGCACGGTCATCAGGAACCGGCGGAGTTTTCTGAACGCATCGCGCATCGCACGGTCGAGGCTCGAGTGATTGGCAATCTCGGTTTGCGCGTCGGCGCCAAGCGCGGCGAGATAGTTCGGATAGGTGAAGCCGTAGAACGACCAGGCCTGATCGGTCTCCAGCATCGGATGGTCGAGGCCTTCGAGATTGGTGCCGGCGAGGTCGGCCTTGTTGTGCAGGATGAATTCGAAGTCGCCGGTGAGCGAGGTCTCGATCGCGGTGCCGCCGAGCTCGCTGTCGCCCTGCGCGGCATGGGGATCGCCGACGGAGAAATAGGCGCCGGGGACTGCGACCGGATAGAACATCCGCGCGCCCTTGCCGATGCGCCAGTCGTCGATGTTGCCCCCCGTGTAGCTCGGCGGGATCGAGCTGACGAAGTCGGCTTCCGATGGCGCAAGGCCCATGGTGCCGAAATGCAAGCGTGCGGGCACTTTCACGCTGGAGAGGATGTTCTCGCGCTTCCTGATGGTGGCGTGATCGACGCGGACGCCGGGATAGTCGATCATTGCGTGCACGATGCCGTCGGGATCGGTCTGCGGCGTCCAGACGTAGTTGTAGACCGCCTTGGCATACGGCTCGCCCGAGGTATCGAGCTCGAAGATGGTGACGACCTCGCGCGGCTTCGGCTCCTCGATCAAATCGTGATAATGAAAGCCCCAGTTCGCCGCGACGTTGGAGCCGAAGCAGCGGCCGGCATGGCAGGCACTGCAGCTCGGCCGCGGCCGGACGTCGAGGATGCGCACTTCAAGGATGTCGCCGGGTTCGGCGCCTTCGATCGCAACGGGACCAGTGAGGAGATGCACGCCGATCCCCTCGCCCGCGCCGCGGATGAAGGGGCCTTCGACCGGGCCGGAGCCGCGGCGCGCGACCGCCTTGTGCTCGCGCGTCCACTGGAACACGCTCTCGGCGCCGGGATCGCCGGCGATCATGCGCTCGTAATCGTCATTGGCGTGATGGGTCAGCGTCTCGATGGTGGCGCGATCGCCGGAGCGCAGCGTCAGGGCCGGGGCGACCGCCTTTGAGAAATAGCCCCAGTGGACGGTCTTTGGCGAAACCGGCAGCGTGAAATGCTTCATGTGGTGGCCTCTTCGGGGAACGCGGTCGCTGGTCTTGCGAGGCCGGACGGCAGGGTCATCGCACCGCCTCCGGAATCTTGTCGGCTTCCATCACGCTGAGGAAACGCGCGGTCAGCGGATTGCGCGGGTTGGTGAGCACCTCATGCGCCGGTCCCTCCTCGATGATGGTGCCGCCGCTCAAGAAAGCGACGCGGTCGGCGACCTCGTCGGCAAAGCGGATCTGGTGCGTCGAGATGATCATGGTCAGCCCGTCGTCGATGGCGAGGCGCCGGATTACCTCCAGCACCTCGTTGACGAGCTCGGGATCGAGCGCGGAGGTCGGCTCGTCCAGCAGCAGCACGCTCGGGTTCGGTGCGAGCGCCCGCGCGATCGCCACGCGCTGCTGCTGGCCGCCGGAGAGATGCCGCGGCAGCGCATCGGCGCGGTGTGTCAGGCCGACGCGCTCAAGCAGCTCGGCGGCGCGGCGGTCGGCATCGATCCTGGTCATGCCGTGGACCCAGCGCAGCGGTCCGGCAATGTTCTCCTTGGCCGAGAGGTGGGCGAACAGGTTGAACTGCTGGAACACCATGCCGACGCCGACGGTCGCCCGTTCGTTGGCGATGGCCCGCGGCGACAGCAGCTGGCCGTCGTCGTCAAAACCGAGGCGGCGGCCGCCGACGCGCACGGTGCCGGCGTCCCAGCTTTCGAGATGATTGATGCAGCGGAGCAGCGTGCTTTTGCCGGAGCCGCTCGGACCGAGCAGCGCGACCACCTCGCCGACGCGGACGGTGAGATCGAGCCCGCCGAGCACCTTTTGCGCGCCGTAGCTCTTGACGAGATCCTTGGTCTCGACCGCGATGTTGTTGCGCGCGATCGTCGCCGCGCGCCGGGTGCGCTCCTCGCGGGTCAAGGCCAGCGGCGGCGTCTCGGCAAGCTGCTCCGCCTGCGCGGGCCCGGCAGGCGCTTCCGCGGGATCAGGCCTGGCCGTGAGATCGACCCGGCGCCAGGGCAGATAGTCGGCGAGCTTGCGCTCGCGGCCTTTGGCGCGGTCGAGATCGAGCAGCCATTCGACGAACAGCTGGATGACGCTGATGGCAAAGGTCAGCACTAGGTAAAGCAGCCCGGAGGCGAAGAAGATCGAGAAGAAGTCGAAGGTCGAGGACGCGAGCTGGGTCGAGCGCAGCGTCAGTTCCTGGACCGCGACGACGGAGGCGAGCGAGGAATTCTTCAGCGCGCTGACGGCCTCGTTGCCGAAGGCCGGGATCATGGTGCGGATCGCCTGCGGCGCGATCACCCGCCACATCAGGACCCGGGGCGTCATGCCGAGCGCCTGGCCGGCCGTCACCTGTCCGCGATCGACCCCGAGCACGCCGGCGCGCAGCATCTCGGCGATGAACGGCGCCTCGTTGCAGGCGAGCGCGAGGCCGGCGGCCAGCACCGCCGGCAGCTTGATGCCGATATGCGGCAGCGCGTCGTAGGCAAACACCATCTGCAGGATCAGCGGCGTGCCGCGGAAGATCACGGTGTAGGCCCGGGCGATCGCCGCCAAGAGCCAGAAGCGGGACAGCTGCATCCCGGCGAGGATCAATCCGAGGATCAATCCGCCGCCGAGCCCGAGGGCGGTCACCTCGAGGGTAAGCTCGATGCCCTCGAGCAGATACGGCATGCTCAGGTAATGGAGGAACAGGGACATCAGTCAGCCGTCAGGATGTCCGGCTCCTTGAAGTTGTTCACGTCGAGCCCGTGCTTCTTCAGAAGCTCCATATGCGTGCCGGCCTTCTGCACCTCGATCAGCGCGGCGAGCACGGCGTCGCGGAATTTCGGCTTGTCCTTCGGGACGGCGATGCCGACCGAGTACGGGATCGTCACCGCGATCGCCTTCTCCAGCTTGTCCGGATAGGCCTTCACCGCGCTGTCGACGGTGTTGACGTCGTTGACATAGGTGTCGGCGCGGCCGGCGAGGATCGCCTGGATGCAGTTGGCGTTGTTGTCGTAGAGCTGGACGGTCGGCTCGGGCTTGCCGGCCTTCTTGCACTCCGGCATCAGCGCCTGGATCAGGGGCACCTCGACATAACCGGTGTTCTCGGCGGCAGCAGCACCACACATCGACATGTTGATGCCGTTGATGCCCTTCGGATTGCCCTTGGCGACCAGCACGCCGTCGAACACCTTCGAATAGGTGATGAAGTCGGCAGCCTTGGCACGTTCCTTGGTGGCGTAGATGTCGGAGATGACGATGTCGGCCTGGCCTGCGGCGAGCGTGGTCAGGAGTGCCGCGAACGTCACCGGCTTGTAGGTCAGCTTGAAGCCGAGGCATTCGCCGATGGCTTCGCCGAGATCGATGTCGAAGCCGATATATTTGCTGGGGTCCTTCGGGTCGATCGTCTCATAACCCGGCGTGTGCGGATTGATGGCGTTGACCAGCGTCTTGCCCTTCCAGTCCGGATATTTCTCCTGGAGCGCGGCGCAGGCGGCGGGCGCGGCGGCCTGCGCGCTCAGCGGTGCCGCGGCGACGAGGCCGAGAGCGATGGTGGCGCCGAGTGCGACCTTGCGCCATGGCAATGCGCGCGACATCCCCCGCCGCGTCTGGGGCAATACCCGTGTCTCCATCTCCAGCTCCTTCGAATTGTCATGGCACTGGCCATGTTCCAGATCTCGGGAGCGAGCCTAGGTGGAGTGCGGACAGGAAAGCTTGTCCGCGGGCGTACAAAAAATTGGATGGAGAGAGCCCGCGATTTGGGCAAGCGGCTGCACAAAAACTGTTCGCAGGCACGAAGCGCCGCCGGTGCGGGATTCCGAATTCGGGAGAACCAAATCATTCCAGACGACGCAGCAATTCGCGCGATCCGGGAATCATCTGGTCAGGCTATTTGACAGAGATATGACGGCTACCGACGGGGATGCGACGCTTTGCAGATGCATCTGCGGCCGGCTACCGAACCAGATCACCGCTTTCCACAGCCTATCCGCAGCATATCCACAGGGCGATTATGCCGGATTCGCGAGCCCCCACGAGCCACTTGCTGCGCACAAACTCACAGACTAGGACCGATCGACATTTATTGCATCCAGATCATTGCGGCTGCGAGATGGATGAAGCCGGTAAAGTTGGCGGTTCGCCTGTCATAACGGGTTGCCAAGCGTCGGAAGTGTTTGAGCCGGCAGAAGCAGCGCTCGATGCGGTTGCGCTGTTTGTAGGCGTCGGCGTCGTGCGGAATGATGATCCTGCGGGTGCGGTTTGACGGGATCACCGCCGTTGCGCCGATTTCCGCGATGATCGCACGCAGGGCG
>NZ_JBFULT010000511.1:0-5528 GCF_054049755.1 Bradyrhizobium sp. P5_C11_2 | reverse complement strand
GTGCGAATCTCGCTGCCGGAGAACGGCATTTCCGCGCCAACCGCCCTGCCCGCCGGCAGGCGCCCGCAGCCGCGACGGTGCGCCACCTCACAGAACCTCTGGGAGGCGTGACTGCCCTCACA
This sequence comes from Bradyrhizobium sp. P5_C11_2, assembly GCF_054049755.1. Taxonomy (NCBI): domain Bacteria; kingdom Pseudomonadati; phylum Pseudomonadota; class Alphaproteobacteria; order Hyphomicrobiales; family Nitrobacteraceae; genus Bradyrhizobium; species Bradyrhizobium sp. P5_C11_2. Next base: position 5,406 of record NZ_JBFULT010000511.1, on the reverse strand, counting down.
TCGCCCGCCCCACGCCCATGCCACGATGCCTGCAGGTTCACTCACAGGGGCGTGTCATGCACGGCTTTCGCAAGTGTCTTTTCGCCATCATCGTCGCCATCGCATGGCCGGCAGCGCAGGCGAGCGCCAGCACGTTCGACGGCGCATGGAATGTTCGTATCGCATCGTCGAGCGAGACCTGCGGCAACGGCGCAACCGTCTCGATCGGAATCAACAATGGCCAGATCGCGTCGAGCAGCGCCGCAGTGACGGCGTCAGGCCGGGTGGCCGATGCCGGCAGCATCAACGTCACCTTGAGCGCCGGCATCAAGCGCGCGGTCGGCTTTGGCCGGCTCAGCGGCACCTCGGGCTCCGGCACCTGGCGCGGCCCCCTGTGCACGGGAACGTGGACAGCGGAGAAACTCTAGAGGCCAGTGCGGTTCCAACGATGGGGGCCGACGTCACTTTCGTCCGTCACCAGACCACCCGGAAGCCACCGGTGCCCTTGTAACCGTAGTTTCCGGCGGCCGCCTGAAGACTCGCGCGGTAGGTCGTCTCGCCGAACACCGTGTAGCGTCCGTTTGCCCAGCTATAGCTGCCGCCGCCGCCGATGCTTCCCCACATCCGGTCGTTGGCGCTGGCGAAGCCGGTGCCGGCCACATCGATTCTGCTGCCGTCGAGAAACTCGTAATGAAGATTGCCGATCGCATAGACATCGGAGCGGACGATTCCCGAACCGTCGGTCCACGTCCTCTGGTGATCGACTGACAATCCGACGCGGCCGAGCAGGCTGTCGGCCTTGCTCAGGGAGACGAGCGCGCCAAAGCGATCGGTAAAGGCGTCGAAGTCGACCTTCGAATAGGAGAGTTGCGCCTGCGGCGTCAGCCAGAAACCATTGCCAACTGCGATGCGCCGGCCGCCCTCCGCACTGAAGGTGTAGCCGAAACCTTCATTGCCATGGGCCAAGCTGCCGGCCAGATCCGACGACAGGTCGCTGTGATAGAACATGGTCTGCGCCTGGCCGTCGACATAGAAGCCATCGTGTCCATACCAGGTGGCGGTCGCTCCGACGCCCGTTCCCTCGACGCGTATGCGCCCGTTGCCGAAGAACGAGCTGACATCGGCGTTGGTCAGGCCATGTTGCGCGGTCAGGCCGACGATCAATCGGCCACGACTGTTGTCGAGCGCAATGCCGTCGAGGCCGGTCTGTGCCTTTGCCTCGTCAGCCTTATAGGTGGAGCTTGTAGTGTTCGTGGGCTGCAACGCAAGTTGACCGCCCTCGATGCGGCCCCAGAACGCCGATTGCGTCCACGAAACATCCGCAGCCGGCGCGGTGGGTACGCCGGCACGCGCCATCGCTTCGCTGCCTGACCAATAGCGGCTTCCGACGCGCTGGCGCAGGCTCGGCGCCTGGTTCATCCCGAGCAAGACCTGTCCATAGTTCTCATAGAGGGGAACGCCGGGCTGGTAGAGTGGTCCCGTCGGCGCCGTGGCCGGGGGATTGATGAGACTGGAGCGCAGATACCAGTCGCCATCGGTCGGCGAGCTGATTCCGTTCTTTTGCAGCGTATAGGCGTAGGCGCCGCCGACGACGGCCTGCTGGCCGCTAATGACGTAGTTGCCCAGCAATGCAAAGGTGCCGTTCGAAGCACCAGTGACATCGATCACCTTGATGCCTCCGACAGTCTGGGCGCCCGAGCCGCCGACATTGGTGATCTGCAGCGTCGATGCGCCCGACGTGCTTCCCTGCACCGCCATGCGATCCGTCACCGAGCCGTCACCGCCAAGCGCGGTGCTGAGCGCAAGCGTGCCGCCGCTGCCGACATAATTGCCTGACACCGCGAGCGTGGCGCCCGGGACGCCGCCGGTCCGCACCGTACCGGCATTGTCCAGCGAGGCCATGGTCTGATTGAAGCCGTTCAGGTCGAAGGTTCCGCCCGCAGTTGCGACATAGGCGGACGTGGCGCTGAAGGCGCCCGCGGCGCCGGCACGGAGCGTGCCGCCCGTTACCTGGGTCGCGCCGCCATAGGTGTTGCTTCCCGACAGCGTCTGCGTGCCGCCCGTCATCGTCAGCCCGCCGGTGCCGTTGATGGCTCCGGCGAACGTATCGTTCGCATTGGTGATGATGAGGTCCTTTGCGCCGATATTGACGGTGCCGGTTCCTGCGAGACTCTGAATATGCGAGCCGGCGCCGGTGATTGCTGAAATGTCGAACGTTGCGTTCGCGACCACCCGGCGTGAGCTCGCGAGGGCATTGTCAGCAGAGGTTGCCGGGCCCGCCAGCGCAAGCGTGCCCTGCTGGATCACCGTTTCGCCGGTATACGTACTGCCGCCGCTCAGCGTGAAGGTCCCGGCGCCGATCTTGGTCAATCCACCGATGCCGCTGAAGGCAATCGTTTTGACGTTGAACCCATTGGTATCGAACGTCAGTCCGCCAGCGGCAATATTGATCTGGTTGACGCTTCCATTGAAAAAAGAGGCGGTATTGGCCAATGCCCGGACAATGGCGTTATCAAAGTTCATCTGCCGCGTCCCGGTGCCGACGGTTATGCCCGTCGTCTGCAGGATGCCGCCGCTGCTGATGTTGAGCGTGCCGGAGCTCCCGACGCTGTTCCCCAGTCTGAGGCCGTTTTGCGCGATGACGGCACCGCCGTTCTCGACGTTGAGCGTGCCGTTGCCGGCGAAACCAACGACCAGCTGGGCGCCGGACAGGATCCACTGCGATCCGGCTCCGGTGACCGTCACGATCCCGGTGCCTCCCTGGGCCACTCGAAGGAACACGCCGTCGCTGCTTGTGAGCTTACTCCCGTCCCGAATTGTCAGATTGCCGAATGATCCAACACCAGAGCCAACAGAAATGCCGCCGGTCGCGGCGGTCGCCCCACCGCTGAGGACGGTCGGGTTGGGGGATGTGACATTGATATTGGCCGTAACGCCGGCGACAGGCAGCGTTCCGGTTGACCAGTTGGTGGCAGTCATCCAGTCGGAGCTTGTGGCTCCGGTCCACGTTTGCGCCGCCGCGGATCGCGGCAGCAGCGCCGATAGCATGGCCACCGAGACACTCGCCAGCAGCAGACGACGGAATTGAGCGCCTCTGCGAGAGAGTAGTGAACGCGATTGGCTCAACTGCCGCTTGTCATCGATCGGTCGTGAAATCGCTGCTGCCCCGATGCATTGGCGCATGGCGCTCACTTCCTTGTTTTTGGTCTTGTTGCCGCAGCCTCGATCGGCAGCTTGCAGTCTCGACAATGTTCAACGACAGCGGAATGCTGCTGATCGTTACGATATGTGACTCACTGTAAACCGGTCAACAATGTGCTTGCTGCGCGAGGTCGAACCGGGAGAACCGTGCTCGCGATGCAACGTGCACGCGCCGGAGTTAACGGGCCGGTAACCAGCACGCGTCCCGTCGTCGTCGACCTCGCTCGCACGCCTGCTTGCAAAAGCAATGTATTCGGTGACAAGCGTCGCTATCGTGCCGTCTCACCGTAAGCCGCGTGTCGGCAATGCTTGACCGAAACTCCCCCGGCCGTTGGACGAGCTGCAAAAAAACTGGCCTCAAACGACAACGCACCGCCGAGGCGGTGCGTTGCGCGTCCTGGATATGCGCCGTCAACCTAGCCGACCGGCATCGAATACTCCGCGTCCGTCACCGGCTCCAGCCACGTCGAGTACACGCCGTCGAGCGCTTCCTGCATGGCGATGTGGGTCATGCCGTTGGTCGGCGTAGCGCCGTGCCAGTGCAGCTCGCCCGGCGGAATCCAGACGGTATCGCCGGGACGGATCTCCCTGACAGGCCCGCCCTTGGACTGGACGCGGCCGACGCCGGAGATGACGTACAGCGTCTGCCCGAGCGGATGGTGATGCCAGTTGGTGCGCGCACCCGGCTCGAATGAGACGCGCGAGCAGTTCAGCCGCGCCGGCGCGGGCGTCATGATGACAGGGTCCTGCCAGACCGTGYCGGTGAAGTTTTCCTTGGGCGCGCGGCGGGTCGGCCGCGTGCCTGCGACAGTGATCTCCATGGGGTACCTCGCTTGTTGTCTCGTTACTTCTTGCTTGCCGCGTAACGCGCCTTGGTCTCGGCGTTCATGGGATAGAGGCCCGGCAGCACCGCGCCGTTGTTCACCTCGTTGACGATCCAGGCTTCCATCCGTTCCTGCTCGACGCCTTCGTTGAGCACGTGGTCGAGCATCGCCTGCGGGATCAGCACGCAGCCATCCTGGTCGGCGACCACGATGTCGTTCGGGAACACCGCGACGCCGCCGCAGCCGATCGGCTCGCCCCAGCCGACGAAGGTGAGGCCCGCCACCGAGGGCGGCGCCGCATAGCCGTCGCACCACACCGGCAGATTGGTGCCGAGCACGCCCTCGACGTCACGCACCACGCCGTCGGTGACGAGCGCGGTGACGCCGCGCTTCATCATGCGCGCGCAAAGGATGTCGCCGAAGATGCCGGCGTCGGTGATCCCCATGGCGTCGACCACGGCGATGCAGCCGTCCGGCATCGCCTCGATCGCGGTGCGGGTCGAGATCGGCGACGACCAGGATTCCGGCGTCGCGAGGTCCTCGCGCGCGGGCACGAAGCGCAGCGTGAAGGCCGGTCCCACCAGACGCGGCAGGCCTGGGCGCAGCGGGCGCGCGCCGCGCATCCAGACATTGCGCAGGCCCTTCTTCAGCAGGACCGTGGTGATGGTGGCAGTGGTGATGCCGGCGAGGGTCTTGCGGGCTTCGGGGGACAGCGACATGGAAACAGACGAGCTCCGGATGGGCGGGAAAGGAACGCGCGCATCTTGCGAGCCCGGCGCTTTGCGTCAAGGGCCAAGAACGCAGGTCCGCCGGGCGGTTATGCGACGCGATAACAAGGCTTTATCGCTTCCCCCAGCATTAATTTATTGGACTTGCGAGCGCATTTACGCGAAGCAGGACCCAGCGGAACTCAAGGCTGAGCCCGCGCTTTTCCGACAAGCCCGATTTCGACAGCGCTTTGACAGTTCAATGGCCGCGACGCTTCCCCCGCCCCGCCTTCTGCCCAGTGGCGACAGCGCCGTCACGGTCGAGTTCAGCCGCACCATCGACGACGATGCGAACCAGCGCGTGCTGGCGCTCGACAAGGCGCTTGCCGCAAGCCCCATTGACGGCATCACCGAGTCCGTTCCGACCTATCGCTCGCTGCTGGTGCATTAYGATCCCGGCAGGATCGGCTTCGACCCGCTCGGCGAAAAGCTGCTGGCGCTCGCCAGCCAACCGCTGCCGCCGGCCACCAAGGCGCGCCGCTGGCGTATTCCCGTCGCCTATGGCGGCGAGCACGGCATCGACCTCGAGGATGTCGCGAAAGCGCTGAACACCACGCCCGACGACATCGTCGCCCGCCATACCGCCGGCGATTATCGCGTCGCCATGATCGGCTTCACGCCGGGCTGGTCCTATC
>NZ_JBFULT010000510.1:0-6408 GCF_054049755.1 Bradyrhizobium sp. P5_C11_2 | reverse complement strand
CACCCTCGCCCGGCCCGGTGCCGCCGCCCGCCGCGGCCGTCACCCCGGCCCCGGTGCAGACCGCCGATCCCTTTGGCCTGGAGACCGCGCTCGAGCCGAAGAAGGTCGTGATGGTCAAGGGCACCGCCAACTGGGACTCGGCCTTCGACACGCTGATCGACGCCTTCAAGGTGCTGAACACGCTCTTGGACAAGCAGGGCATCAAGCACGCCGGCAATTCCATGATCGTCTACACCTCGACGGACGACACCGGCTTCACCTTCCTCGCCGAGATCCCGGTCGAGCAGGACCCGAAAAACCTGGCCAAGGACATGAGCATCGGCAAATCGCCGGAGGGCAAGGCGCTGAAATTCGTCCATCGCGGCTCGTACGACAACATGGACAACACCTATGAGGCGATCACCAATCACCTCGACGACAAGAAGCTGGAAGCCAAGGACACGTTCATCGAGGAATACCTCACCGATCCCCTGAAGACGGCCGAGGACAAGCTCGTGATCAACGTCTATGTGCCGCTGAAGTGAGAATGATGAAGAAGCCTGTTGCCCTCGCCGCATTTGTCGCCGCCACGCTTTTGGCTACGCCCGCGCTCGCCGACGATTTTCCAGCCGCCATTTCGGTCAGCGGAGAAGCGACCGTATCCGCAGCGCCCGATCTCGCGCAGATCGACGCCGGTGTCGCCAATGACGCCAAGACGGCCAAAGAAGCCTCCGATGCCAACAACGCGGCGATGGGCAAGGTGCTGCTGGCGCTGAAGGGCGCCGGGATCGCGGAGAAGGACTACCAGACCTCGCGGCTGTCGCTGCAGCCGCAATACGGCCAGAACAAAACCACCGGCGCCTCGCCCGTGGTCGGCTTCCGCGCCTCCAATCGTGTCTCCGTGAAGATTCGCGACGTGACCAAGGTGGCCGGCATCATCGACATACTGGTCAGCGCCGGCGCCAACGATATCGGCAACATCTCCTTCGAGGTGACGCAGGCCTCAAAGCTGCTTGACGACGCCCGCGAGCAGGCGGTCGCCGATGCCCGCCGCAAGGCCGAGATCTACGCCAGGGCCACCGGCGTCACGCTGGGTGCACCGCTGAGCGTTTCCGAGGGCGGCGGTCCGGTGCCGCTGTTCAAGTCGAGGATGGCAACGGCGCCGATGGCCGCGCCAGCCGCCGTTGCGCCGGGCGAGGAAACGCTGTCGGTGACGGTGAATGTGAGCTGGGCAATCAAGCAGGGGCAGTAGGAGGCACACTGCCGCAACACCAATGGTGTCGTCCCGGCGAAGGCCGGGACCCATACCGCGTGATCTTTCGGTAGGCGCAGGTCGCGGTACCGCGGGTAGACTGAAAACGACGAGTCTTCGTCAAACGTCTTCCTGTGGTTATGGATCCCGGCCTTCGCCGGGACGACAGCGGAGAATGACGCTAAATCTCCACCACCTGCCCCGGCTGCATCGCCACGAACCGCTCCTGYGGAATCTTCGCCGCATCGAGCGCCTCGACCAGCGCTTTCGCCGGCGCATCGATCGCCTCATCCGTCAGCTGAAACGTGCCGTGATGATGCCCGAGCGCTTCCTGCGCGCCGCAATCGGCGAGCGCCTTCACCGCATCCTCCGGATTCATGTGCTGGTCGCGCATGAACCAGCGCGGCTCGTAGGCGCCGATCGGGAGGATCGCCAGACGCAGCGGCCCGTGCTTCTCGGCGACGCGGCGAAAATGCCCGCCGTCGCCATAGCCGGAATCGCAGACGACATAGATTTTTCCGGCCGGCGTCTCCAGGACAAAACTCGCCCACAGCGCCTTGTTGCGGTCGAACATGCCGCGTGCCGACCAGTGCCGGGTCGGCACCAGCGTCACGGCCACACCGCCACCGAGCTCGACACGATCATGCCAGTCGAAGGCTTCCACCTTGATGGTGGAATCGGCGCTGCGCATCGTTACGTCGTTGCCGAGCGGGGTCACCACGCGCGGCGCAAAATTCTTGGAAAGCCGCGACAGCGTCGCGATGTCGAGATGATCATAGTGCCCGTGGGAAACCAGCACGACGTCGATCTTCGGCAGCTTCTCGAACGCGATGCCGGGATCGTTGTGCCGCTTCGGTCCGGCGAAGCTGACAGGCGAGACCCGCATCGACCAGACGGGATCGACCATGATGTTGAGGCCGCCGGTCTGGATCAGCCAGCTGGCGTGGCCGACGAAGGAGAGCCGTACCTTGTCGCCGTCGACGCGGGCCGGCGGCGTATCGGCATGGGGGCTCGGCGCCCAATCCGGCCAGTCCGCGCGCTGCCCCCGGCCACCCAATTGCCAACGCAGCACCTCGCCGAGCGATCGTGGCGGCGCCCCGTCGGGATCGAAGAAGGTCAGGCCGTCGAAATGGTCGGACACGGGGCCGTCATAGGTTTTCATGCGGGACATCCAAAGGGAGGGCACGCCGACCAGCGCAGCGCCACCGGCAAGCAGTCCGAAAACGCGGCGGCGGGTGATCGGCACGGGCGGGCTTCAGGGATGGTCGACGCGGTAAGACATCACCGCCTATATGGGCGGTGCCGCCGGAAAAGGAACCCATGGTCGAAAGCCTCATGTTTTCAATGGCTTGCATTGCAGAAGCCATCTCCGGGCGCTAACTTTCCTTGACTTTCTTGCCTGAGCGGCGTTTAACCCGCGCACTTTCTCGGAAAGGCTTTCTTTTCGACCCGCCGACTGGTCCTGCGAGGCCAGAGGCTAACGCCCGACAGCGCTATGCGCCCTCGGGCGTAAAGGTGTTTGGAAGATCGCTTGCCCAAGTAAGTGGTCATCCCCCGCGAAGGCGGGGGATCCAGTATTCCAGAGGCAGCTCGGTTTGAGCCGAGGCGCCGCGGCGTACTGGCTGCCCCGGTCAAGCCGGGGCATGACAGTGGTGAATGCGGCAACCCTGCGCGAGCGGGACAAGGGACAACGGCATTGTTCGACAATCTGTCGGAACGGCTTGGTGGCATTCTCGATCGTCTGACGGGGCGCGGTGCGCTGACCGAAAAGGACGTCGACGCCGCGATGCGCGAGGTGCGCCGCGCGCTGCTGGAAGCCGACGTCGCGCTCGAAGTGGTCCGCAGCTTCACCGAGCGCGTCCGCGAGCAGGCGATCGGCGCCACCGTCGTCAAGTCGGTGACGCCCGGCCAGATGGTGGTCAAGATCGTCCATGACGAGCTGATCAATACGCTCGGCGCCGAAAGCCAGACCATCGACGTAAATTCCGTGCCGCCGGTGCCGATCATGATGGTCGGCCTGCAAGGCTCCGGTAAAACCACCACCACCGCCAAGCTCGCCCGCCGCCTGGTCCAGCGCGACAAGCGCAAGGTGCTGATGGCCTCGCTCGACGTCTATCGCCCGGCGGCGATGGAGCAGCTGGCAGTGCTCGGCCGCGATCTCGACATTCCGACCCTGCCGATCGTGGCGGGACAGCAGCCGCCACAGATTGCCAAGCGCGCGCTGGAGGCCGGCAAGCTCGGCGGCTACGACATCGTGCTGCTCGACACCGCCGGCCGCACCACGCTCGATGAAGAGATGATGGCGGAGGCAGCCGCGATCAAAGCTGCCGCCAATCCGCATGAAGTGCTGCTGGTCGCCGATAGCCTCACCGGCCAGGACGCCGTCAACCTCGCCCGCGCCTTCGACGAGCGCGTCGGCCTCACCGGCATCGTGCTGACCCGCGTGGACGGCGACGGCCGCGGCGGCGCCGCGCTGTCGATGCGTGCGGTCACCGGCAAGCCGATCAAGCTGATCGGCACCGGTGAAAAGACCGACGCGCTGGAGGATTTCCATCCCGACCGTATCGCCGGCCGCATCCTCGGCATGGGCGACGTGGTCTCGCTGGTYGAGCGGGCTGCCGCCAACATCGACGCCGAAAAGGCCGCGCGCACCGCCGAGCGCATGCGCAAGGGCCAGTTCGACCTCAACGACATGCGCGAGCAGCTGTTGCAGATGGCGAACATGGGCGGCATCAGCGGCCTGATGGGCATGATGCCCGGCATCGCCAAGATGAAGAACCAGATCGCGGCCGCCGGCATCGACGACAAGATCTTGAAGCGCCAGGTCGCGGTGATCGATTCGATGACGCGCGACGAGCGGCGTCATCCCGATCTGCTCAAGGCCAGCCGCAAGAAGCGCATCGCCGCCGGAAGCGGCCAGAGCGTCGAGCAGGTCAACAAGCTGCTCAAGATGCACCGGAACATGGCCGACGTGATGAAGGCCATGGGCTCGGGCAAGCGCGGTCCGCTCGCCGGCATCGCGCAGGCGATGGGCTTTGGCGGCGGCATGAAGCCGCCTTCGCCGGAAGAGATGAAGGCCTTGCAGGAGAAGATGCAGGGTGGCGGCGGCCAGGGCCTGCCCAGCCTGCCGAAGGATCTGCCCCCAGGTCTGCGCACCGGTCTGCCGAACGTTCCTGGCCTGACCGGGTTGAGCGGCAAGCCGATGCTGCCGGGCCTCGGCGGGTTTCCAGGCAAGAAGAAATGAGGAATTCGTCGTGCGGGATCGCAAGCGTCCCGCGCAACGCGGAATACCAATCAACCGAACAAAACGTACTTTGAAGGAGAACTAGATGTCCGTCGTTATCCGCCTCGCCCGCGCAGGCACCAAGAAGCGCCCCGTCTATCACGTCGTCGTCGCCGATTCGCGCTTCCCCCGCGATGGCCGCTTCATCGAGCGCCTCGGCCATTTCAACCCGCTGCTGCCGAAGGACAACGAGACCCGGCTCAAGCTCGACATGGACAAGGTGAAGGCCTGGCTCGCCAAGGGCGCGCAGCCGTCGGACCGCGTGATGCGCTTCCTCGATGCCGCCGGCGTCAAGAAGCGCGAAGCGCGCAGCAACCCGCAGAAGGCCGTGCCGCGCAAGGAGCGCAAGGCGCAGGCCGAAGCCGCCGCCAAGGGCTAAGGCTAATTCATGTCGGCGCTGATCTGCGTCGCGCGGATCGGCGCCGCGCATGGTGTGCGCGGCGCGGTCAAATTGTGGACCTTCACCGAGGATCCACTTGCCGTGCGGCGTTATGGGCCGCTTCTCGCCAAGGACGGCAAGCGCCAGTTCGAGGTAGCAACGGCGCGCGAGGCCAAGGATCATCTGGTCGCGACGTTCAAGGGCGTCACGACCCGCGATGAGGCCGAACGCCTCAACGGCATCGAGCTCTATGTCGCGCGCGAAAAGCTGCCCGCGATCGACGCGGACGAATATTACCACGCCGACCTGATCGGGCTCGCCGCCGTCACCATCGATGGCGACGCGCTCGGCCGCGTGCTCGCGATCCATAATTTCGGCGCCGGCGACATCATCGAGATCGCGCCGCCCAAAGGCACGTCGCTGCTGCTGAATGGCCGGGTGTGGTTATGGGTCCCGGCCTTCGCCGGGACGACGGATTTCATAGGGCGCAATGACCAACCCCTCACCCTGGCGCGCGACGGTGCTGACGCTGTTTCCGGAGATGTTTCCGGGGCCGCTCGGCGTGAGCCTGGCCGGGCGGGCGCTGGCGTCCGGGCTGTGGGAGCTCGAGGCACGGGACATCCGGGCCTCCGCGACCGACCGCCACCGCAGCGTTGACGACACCCCGGCCGGCGGCGGCCCGGGCATGGTGCTCCGGGCGGACATCCTGGCGGCAGCGATCGACGCGGCTGAGGCCGGGCCGGACCGGCCCCGTCTGCTGATGAGCCCCCGGGGTCGGCCATTGACCCAGGCACGCGTCCTGGAGCTCGCCGAGGGCGCCGGACCCCTGATCGTCTGCGGACGCTTCGAGGGGGTGGACCAGCGGGTAATCGACGGACGGGCCCTCGAAGAGGTCTCGATCGGCGATTACGTGCTCTCGGGAGGCGAAATCGCGGCGCTGGCGCTGATTGACGCCTGCGTCCGGCTGCTGCCGGGGGTCATGGGCAAGGAGGCTTCCGGAACCGAGGAAAGCTTCTCGGATGGGCTGCTGGAATACCCCCAATACACCCGCCCGCAGCTGTTCGAGGGTATTCCGATCCCGGAGATCCTGACCTCCGGCGACCATGCCAAGGTCGCGGCCTGGCGGCGGGCGGAATCCGAGGCCCTGACGGCGGCCCGGCGACCGGATTTGTGGTCTCAGGTCCCGAGCAAAGCCCCGAATCGGCCCGGTCGCCAAAAAACGCCAAAAACCAAGACAGACGGGTGACAAACGCTCCGGCTTGCCTTATAGCAGCGGCCAAATCCGCAATGGCTGGATAGACGAATTTCGCGCAGCCCCCGTTTCCAAGGCTGGGCGCGCTGATGGAGATTTACCCATGAACCTGATCAAGCAGCTCGAACAAGAGCAATTCGACAAGCTGTCCGCCGGCAAGAACATCCCGGAATTCGGTCCCGGCGATACCGTGATCGTCAACGTGAAGGTCATCGAAGGCGACCGCACCCGCGTGCAGGCCTATGAAGGCGTCTGCATCGGCC
>NZ_JBFULT010000509.1:0-5543 GCF_054049755.1 Bradyrhizobium sp. P5_C11_2 | reverse complement strand
CCATTGCTCCGCGCGCGCTGCCGGCGGCCCGCGCCGGCCTCGAGGGCGCCGCGGCGATCGCGCAGCTCGCCGACGATTTCATCGTCATCAGCACCCGCAGCGAAGGCGCCGCCCTGCCCGACCTGGTGCGTATGGGCTGGCGCAAGTCGCAGATTTTCGAGCACGCCGACGCAGCCCGCACGCTGGCCTATTCCCGCCAGAACGGGGCGGCAGCGTGAGCAGCTCCAGCACCTACACCGATTACTATTTCGTTCGCCTGCTCAAACTCAGCCCCTTTGAGCGGGCGCCGCGCGGCGGCTGGCGGTTCGGCACGCGGCGGATCAGTGACGGCGTCGCCGATCGMCTGATCGCCAGCGGCCGCGCGGAGATCATCGGGCAGCAGATGCATTTCAAACGAGCGGAGGCAGCATGAGCGGCGTCAACGTCATCATGGCCGGCGCGCTGTGGCGCGATCTGGCGGCCCGCGGCGTCGACGGCATCAGCTTCGCCGATTGCGAGGCGATGATCGCCCGCATGTTCGATTGCGCCCGCAGGATCGAGGCCGGGACCAGAGACGACGAGGCGCCGCCCCGGCGTTGCGAGAGCAGTGAGGTCGACTTGGACGGCAGTTGCATGGCATGCGGCGCGATCCAGGGCGAAGCCTGCAAGAAGTCACCAAGGGCTCRCTCGTGACCGAAAAACGCTGCCTCACGAAGCAGGAAGCGGCCGAGTATTGCGGCTGCAAGACGCTAGCAGCGTTCGATCAATGGCGGGCCAAGGGCATTGTGCCCGACGCGATCCCCGGTACCAGCCGATGGGACCGGAAAGCCTTGGACCGGGCACTGGACCGAGCCTCCGGGATTGTGACAGTCTCCGATGCCGAGCTAACCCCGTACCAGCGTTGGAAGGCCGACCATGCGCGGAAGACCCAGGCTGCCTAACAGGCCCCTCAAGCTGAAGGGCGTCCATCGCGTCAAGAAGCGGCAGGCAGATGGGTCGATCAAGGTCTATCTCTATCACCGTGCCACGGGCCTCCCGCTTGACGAGAATAGGCTCGCCGAGATGTATGCCGATGCCGAGAAAAAAATGCGCACGAGGGGGGAAGGCACCTTCATGCAGCTTATTCGGCACTTCGACCAGTCCACCTATTTTGACGGCCTCAGCGAGGAGAGCCGGAAACAGTACATCTGGAAGCTGAAGCGCCTAGAGGCGCGCTGGGGCACGTGCCCTGTCGCGACCTTCAACGATGCTGACGACGCACTGGAATTCCGGAAGGATGCGTTGGCCTGGCACAACGAGCTCGGCAAGTCCTCGCCACGATCGGCCGATAACCTGGTTGCCGCGCTAGCCCGCGTACTCTCGTTCGCGCGGGAAAAGGCCGTCATCAAGTTCAACCCGCTCGACACGTTCGCGCGGCTCTACAAGAGCCACAGATCGGACCTGACCTGGCCGGAGGAATTGCAGCAACAATTCATCGCAAACGCGCGCACAGCCATGGCGACGGCGATGATCATGGTCCGGAATACAGCCATGCGCGCCAGCGACGTCCGCAAGTTTCCCTGGACGCGCTACGACGGAAGCCGGGTGCAGATCCGTTCGACCAAGACCGGCAAACTGCTCTGGATCCCCGTCACGCGCGAGCTGAAGGCGCATCTCGATGCGCTCAAGGAAACGAAGGTCGGCGCGCTGGTGATGCTGACGCCGACCGGAAAGGCCTACACCAAACGCTATTTCAACGAGCACTGGCGCGAGGACTGCGACAAGGTCGATGCGATCAACGCTGAGGCCACTGGCGCCGACGCCGAGTACGTCAAAACTGCCGATCTCAATTTCCACGACAACCGCGGCACGGCCGCGACGCTACTCGCTGAGGCCGGCGCCACCGCGCCGGAGATCGCTGAGGCGCTGTGCTGGAGCGTCGACAAGGCGCAGAAGGTGATTGATCTCTACCTCGCGCGGCGCGGGGTGCTAGCGGCGAATGCGATCAGAAAACTCGAGCTATACAGAGAAAATCAAGCCGCCAGCTATCCGAAAAAGTAAGATGATCGCCTCCCCCAAGGCCGCTCGCTTAACAATTTCACAGCGCATGGCGCGCATCCGCAAGGTCGACACTAAGCCGGAGATGCTTGTGCGTCGCATGCTCCATGGACTTGGCTATCGCTATCGTCTTCATCGCCGCGATCTCCCCGGCAATCCCGACATTGTCTTTGCTTCACGCCGCAGAGTGATCTTCGTCCACGGATGCTTCTGGCATCAGCATAACTGCCGACTGGGCGCGAAGCAGCCGCGAACACGGCCGGAATATTGGCTTCCGAAACTTCAGCGGAACAAGGACCGAGATACGCGCAATCTCAAAGCACTCCGCGCCTTGAAATGGAAAACGCTCATCATCTGGGAATGCGAGCTGTCCAACGCGGCGATGCTGGAGCGTCGGCTCCGCAAATTTCTTAACTAGTCCTTCTGGAACCGCTTCGCCCAGGTTTCAACAGCCTCCTCCGAGGCTTCCATCGCTATTAGGCGCTCGTACATAATCTGCGGAAATTGCCGCGCCCCCTCAAGCGTCGGTGTCGACGACCACAGAAGCACTTGGCGGATCAGGGTGGTCCAATCTTGAAAGAGTGTCAGCGCCACTCCCTTCTGAGCAGCCCAGGCTTGCGCCTCATTGAAGCGAATGTCTGGCTGCCCACCAGCTACCGCTACCATGATCGCATCGCTCACGCCTTTTTCGGCTGCTCTTGTCGCGAGAATAAGAAGATCGTCATGCTTCACAACCTTGTCTCTGACCTCGAGCACGCGCTCGATTCCTGACATGTCTACGCGTGTGACGACTACGTCTCCTGGCACTGTCCGAGACGGATCATTTATCCGCTTTGTACTCGTGCGATCTGCTCCGACCATCAGATCCATAAGCGCGGCAACAACCGCTTGAGCGCGGAATCCGCCTTCAGAATTCTCCGCAACGTAGTGCTGGACCGCCTCGCAAAGCTGATCGATTGCCACATCGAGCGTCGCATCGACCATCGCGGAGTATTGTTTCCCGTGCTGTCGACGAACGAAGATGAATGCACGCAGAGCCGCTCTCGCTTGCGTTTCGTCCTTGACGGCTTGAAGGCGATCCAGAATGTCGCAGACCTTGTTGAGCGCCGCGACAGCCCCTCCCTTAACGGGCCAATCGCGACTGATCCTCACTTTTCCAACGTAAGGGACATTGTTGAGCGGCTCGGGTCCCGTCGCGCCCCAGTTCACGCCAATTTCACGCGCCATCGGCGCAAGCACTTCTTTCGCGAGCGATCGTGCCGAATATCCAAACTCGCCTGAACTCGCCTTTAGAGAAAATACATCGACCTTCTGATCGACGCACTTGGCCAGCGTGGCTGTGGCAACGGCCGCAACGTGCGTTCGATAGCGTTTGGCAAGCTCCGAGAGCGCCTCAGCCTCCGCCTGCCATGTTCGGTCGATGTAACCGGACGATGCTCGCGCCGCCTCTTCGAGCAGCAGTTCCTTCGCTCTTTTCTTGTCGATAACCATCCTACTTTGCCCGCCGCCCTCTCCCGTCCGGTATTATCTCGAGCAGCTCGCCAGGCCCGCACTGAAGAGCGGCACAGAGGCGCTCGATAGTTGCGAGGCTGGCGTTGTACCGTTTACGAGAGGCAATCGATTCGACGGTGGCGCGAGAAAGTCCGGTTCGCTCAGCAAGGACAGCGTACGTCAAGCTGTCGCCGGTCCGCACCTTATGTGCTGCCATCATCTCTCGCAGCTTGATGATGATCACTTAGCGCCCGCTTGTATTGACAATACAAGCCCTCTGTTCTACGAACGTTCTCAGGCCCGATTCGGCAATAGGTAGAATAACCGCTGTGAGCAAGAACATCCGAAAAGTCATTAGCTTGTTCACTGGCGCCGGAGGCCTCGATTATGGMTTTGAAGCGGCGGGCTTCGAGACGCGGGTAGCGGTCGAATTCGATGCTACTTGCTGCCGAACCCTCCGTATGAATCGCGCCTGGTCGGTCATCGAGGGTAATATCCACGACGTTTCCTCCCGAGACATTCTCAAGGCTGGAAAGCTTCGCGTTGGTGAAGCCCACGTGCTGATCGGCGGTCCGCCTTGTCAGCCATTCTCGAAATCCGGATATTGGGCAAACGGCGATGCGCTTCGCCTAGAGGACCCTCGCGCGGACACCCTTACTGCCTATTTGCGCGTGCTGCGGGATACCAAACCGAAAGCGTTTCTTCTCGAGAACGTCTACGGTCTTGCTTACTCTGGCAAAAGTGAGGGGCTGAACCGCATTCTTAGGGGCATCGAGAAAATCAATCGCGAAGCCGGGACAAAGTACAGGCCAGCATGGCGTGTCATCAATGCCGCGAGCTATGGCGTCCCCCAGTTTCGCGAGCGCGTCTTTATCGTTGCAAGCCGTGAAGGGAAGGAGTTCAAGTTTCCCGAACCTACGCATGTTGCAACTGACGATCTCCAGGCCAACGTCGGCCTTGAGCCATACCGGACAGCTTGGGACGCATTGGGCGATCTTTCGCAAAAGCCGAACGATCAATCCCTCGCCATGACTGGCAAGTGGGCGGATCTGTTACCGACCATCCCGGAGGGAGAGAACTATCTCTTTCATACAAGCCGTGGCGCAGGAATGCCGCTTTTCGGGTGGCGCACTCGATATTGGAGTTTCCTATTAAAGCTCGCGAAGGACAGGCCATCTTGGACTATTCAGGCGCAGCCAGGCCCCGCAATAGGTCCATTCCATTGGACTAACCGGCGCCTATCGACCGAAGAGCTTTGTCGTCTGCAGACGTTCCCGGATGGTCTTCGGTTCGATTGCGGTCGTACGCATATTCAACGGATGCTCGGCAACGCCGTCCCTTCCTTGGCTGCCGAAGTTCTTGCTCGCGAGATCGACTGTCAGCTCCTAGGTGGAGATGCCCGCGATGATGATCCGGTCCTCCTGCCACCCCGGCGGTTACCTGTCCCAGCATCCGAGCCAATCGCTCGCGTGCCCGCCAAGTACCGCACACTCGTCGGCGACCATCCGGCCCACCCAGGGACCGGCAAAGGCAATCGCGCCAAAACAAGAGCGTTGGCGGTTGCGTAACCAAGAGAAGGGCTGCGGCCCTTATAGATTCCGGAACGAGCGACGAACGGAAATTGTAAACCGCCTGTAAACGGGCGGACCGGTGTAAACCGGCCAGCCCGAAACGGCGTTGACAATGTTTGATAATTTGGTCGGAGCGAGAGGATTTGAACCTCCGACCCCTAGTCTCCCAGACTAGTGCGCTAACCGGGCTGCGCCACGCTCCGAACGTCGTTCCATTAGCTAGGATCGCTGCGTTGCGCAAGGCGAGGCACACCATTTTGGTCTCGGCCCCGCCGGTATCGGCCCTGCGCCCGCGGAACTGCCCGCAAAGCCGAGGGTCCGCCCCTAGCCGTCCTTCAGCGCCAAATGCAGCATTTCCCGGCAGGCGACGAGGTCGGCGAGCGCCCGTGCCAGCCGCTCCCGGTCCAGCGCGCTGGGGCCGGCGGGCGTGGCGGGGGTGCCGCCCTTGCGGAAGGTGGTGAGGAT
>NZ_JBFULT010000508.1:0-5562 GCF_054049755.1 Bradyrhizobium sp. P5_C11_2 | reverse complement strand
GCTTGCGCGTGATCCCGGCAAATTCGTCCCTGCTTTTATCGTCCTCTCGATGCTCTGCTACATCGGGTTCGAATGTATCCGCGCCTTTCGTCGGCGGCGACGATTGGCCGACGACCATGATCAAGAGGCGTCGGACACCAATTCTGATGGCCATTAGTGGCCCCTCTGAGACATGCCCGGCTATCCTGAGAATGTCCGTTCACTCGGGTAGACCGGAATCCTCACAAGCCCGGACAAAACGGCACATGACTGATGCCAGATTGCTTATTTGTGCCAGAAACGGTGCTTGTAGCGCCGCGGATTGTAAGACTTAAGTTCCGTTATCTTGGACAGATGATAATCGCGGCAAAGATTTGAGGGATCGCATGGCCAAGTTTATCGGGCTCATGATCATTGCCAGCTTCCCCTTGCTCGTGCTGAACCTCACTGGATTTTGCTATCTCCAGATGCGGTATCTCTCCAATCAAGAGCTGTTCGAGACTGCTATTTCCCATGAAGCCTACAGGATCGGCGACTACTTGCCCAAAGACACGCCGAAATCCTACTTAGCAACCCATCCAAATTGCTGCTCGATACCAGGCTTTCAACCTAGCAACTCGTCTCTTGATGCCCTGCTCGGATACAAAATCCGCTATGTCCGTGTCGTGTACAGAATGCCTCAGGCCGAGATCGACAAGAACCCAAGAGAACCCTTCTATGAGGCGTTCGTCGAGACCGCACCGTGCGGAAAGACTTTCCATRCCATAGGAATGAGTCGCGACACTCCAGACTGACGTACCCCCGGCATGTCTGCTCGTGGCCCTTAGCTGTCTTCTGTCTCAGGCGCCAGAGTGTCGGCTGTCGGTCTGAGAGCTGCCGTTAACCATCGGCAACGGTTTCGGTCTGAGCGACATCGCTTCGAAGTTTCTTAAATTTTGCCGGGTACCTCTTCCAGGCATGATGACCTGGGGAAAGACATGAGCAAGCGGGCCAAACGTGGAAAGGCGGAGACGCTCGCAATACCGATGGTCGCGAGAGTTGCGATTGGCGCCGTGGCCGTCGCCGTAGTGGGGTACAGTTTGCTGTCTCACCCGGCGAGCGTGCAACCGGCACGGAAGCCGTCCGCACCCCAGGCCCAGGCATCGTCAACTCCGGTCTACGTGGCAACTCCGGTTCATGCATCAGCGCCAGCTCCGGCTCCGATTCCGGCCCCGGCGCCTCTGGTCGAACCGCCAAAAGCTGCTGACGGTCCCGGAGCATTGGTTCGGCAGGTGGTTGACTACGCCAGCCACCAGGCGCCGGGCACCGTGATCATCGACACCAAAAACACATTCCTCTATTTCGTTCTGAACGACACGCAAGCAATGCGCTACGGCATCGGTGTCGGCCGCGAAGGTTTCACATGGTCCGGTGAACAGGCTGTGGCCCGTAAAGCAGAATGGCCGGATTGGCATCCGCCTGCGGAGATGGTCTCGCGTCAGCCTTATCTGCCTCGGTTCATGGCAGGCGGTCCCGGCAATCCGCTCGGCGCCCGGGCGATGTATCTCGGCGAGACCGAGTATCGAATTCATGGCACCAACAATCCCGATACGATCGGGAAGCGGGTTTCGTCCGGCTGTATCCGGCTGACCAATGAGGACGTCGTGGACCTTTATGAGCGGGTGAAAGTCGGAGCGAAAGTGATCGTGCTTCCGGCAACCGCTGCCCGCAGGCCATCCCAGGGAGCGCCGGCCGACGCCGCGTTCCGGTTGCCGGACCCGGCATCGCCGTCGAAGCGGCCCTCGGCGGCTAACGCGCAGATGTTGTCATCTGGACCGAAGATCGCCGAAGCCCAGTAACTCAGTCCTCCGTCATCGGCCTGCAACTCAGGAGGCAATTCAAGCCGTCGCTTTCAAGTCAGCTTCAGCGGACTCCAGCTGCTATTGACACCCCCGCAGACAACGGGCTGCTAGTGACCCCGCGGCAGACATTGGCACCCTGGAACCGCAAGGCCAGCACGTGACCCAAGCGGCTGGATCACGTCGCGGTCTGATGTGAGGGATTGCAATCTAGCTCTTTAATCCTCCCCGCGGCGTCGAACGCAAAAAGCGCACTCATGACACCAGCGCTAGTGACGTACGAGACAATGGTCCCGTCGCGCGAGGGATTGAGATCGTCTAACGTGCCTGCCGGATATTCCCGGAGGCGATCGACCCAATAGGCACGAAGTGCCTCGCGGCTGGTAATGGTTTTGACGCGGCCGCCGCAGCAGCCGCAGTGAACCACGGCATCTTCGGCAAACATTTCCAAGATCGCTTCGATATCGCCCGCGCGGTAGGCATCGAGCCAGTCAATCGCAACGGCCATCGGGTCAAATCGCATAATTCCCACCCACATACCGTCAAACCTTGCAATTCGAGGTCGCGCTAGCCCCGCTAAGCCTCTTTCTCCACTCGATAAATTGTATTTAAATACCCACAACCGGCCTCGGCCATATGCCGAAGTACATAGATGGCCGGGCCGAGGCGGTGTCCATGTTAGACATGTCCGCGAAGCAGGCCCCGTTAAAGCGCATCCGGCTTGTGATCGTAGATCGACAACCGATCGTTCTACAGGGCCTGAAGTCGATACTCGGGGCACAGCAGGACTTCGACGTTGTCGCATCATGCAGCGATGGGACTAGCTGCCTCGAAGCAATTCGGATTTTGACACCCGACGTCGCGCTTCTTGCTGACACCCTGCCGGATCTGACGGTATCCGAGCTCCTCGCTATTGCGAAAGCTGAGAATCTTTCCACGGGGCTGGTGTTCTTTACCGAGTCTGAACCCGACCACGATCTGACCGCAGCTATCGCTGCTGGCGCCTGTAGCGCAATTTCGAAGTGTGCTTCCCCCGACACTATGCTGCGACAACTGAGATCGATGACGAAGCTCAGTGTGTCGCCCGAGCGGTTCTCTCTCTCGCCAACCGGCAAGGAAGCTGACGACGGCGGCAAAATTGAAAAGAAGCTGGAGCTATTGACGCACCGGGAACGTCAAATTGTACGGCTAGTATCAGAAGGAATGTCGAACAAGGAGATCGCACGCCGGCTAAACCTTTCGCCAGGGACAGTCAAAATACACCTGTACAACATTTTTCATAAGCTTGAAGTTGCCAACAGAACTGTGCTCGCTGCCATCGCGTTGTTACAACGCTCCTCCGGCTTCGGCACGCTCTCGCTGGCATTTCTGGCGCTCGTAGTTGCGGACGAACTCAAGGCGTCCGAAGCGAACGACGTCGTTCCGGAAGACAACGGCATTGGCCACGCTGGAGAGCACGCCGGATATGAGCTCTGGAAACAAGCTATTGTCCGGCACCTCATCGTCTGGGAGTCCGGCGAGACGCCCCCGCTCACCGAGAGGGACTTTTTTGCCAAGCTGAGCCAAGTCACGAATCCGGTGGCGGCAACGGAAGCGCTGCGCGCGGCTGAGCAATCTGCAGGCCGGAAACCGTGGAAAGACTACGGTTCGATTGGATCGAGCACGCCCAATCTTCCTGCGCCTTTATTGCGAGGAACCAGCGACAAACAGGTTGGAGGTGACCCCACCCCGGAACATCAATTCCCGCGGCTTACTTCCGATGGCACCTTCGCCACTCTCGCCGGTGCGCTGATCTACGCTCTGAACGACCCCCATCTCGCCGTGCAGCCGCATCACGCGGGTCACGCGTCGATCGACAGCTTCGTGGGTGTCGCCGCAGAGAATGCGACCACAAAACTGGCCGCGATCACCAATGCTGACGCTAATCATGTAGACAACTCAGCCCTGGGTTTCCCTTCGCACGATTCCCGCCCGCCTTCCGCGGTGGTGACCACTGGAAACGAACGCGTCGCTGGAGATGGCGATCGGGGCCAAGTGAGTCATGGCGCCGCGGGTGACACCCTCCAAAAACCTGTCGGTTTAGCGGACGCTGGTCACGATGCCAGTATTGGCGGATATAGCCGCGATCAACTGATGGGCGGCAACGGTGATGAAAACGTTGCATATCGCTCACGGGTCGATTCCAATTCTGGCTCTTCCTACTCTGCCTTCGATTTCGCATCTGGGGCGAGCAGGATCAATCTTGCGGCTTTCGGCGCGCTTGCGTGGCTGCATATGACAGCAGCAAGCAAGTCTGTACCGCCACATACCCTCGCCTGGACCTACAACTCCGCAAACAACGAAACGATCGTCTATATGAATCCGACCGATCGTGCTCTTGATATCGGGGATCGCGGCCTGCTGGAAATCCACCTGCAGGGGATTGTATCCATCGCGGAGTCGGATTTCGTCGCCCGGGGAGAAGGCGCAACTGTCGCTATCACCCAAGAGAAGCTCCAGGAAGCACTGTTATCGGCGAACGCTCTCGATCAGACTGTTCTGAGTACGGACAATGACCATCCCAGCATCGGGGCGAGCGAGAGCACACTCGCAACCGCTGGAGTTTGGAACATTCTGGCCGACGACGGCTGGAGATTCCACTTTGGGCCGACTCGGGCCGGCTTGGAGGGGACGACGAGGTCCAGAACCTTCATTGGCGATCCGGCGGATGCAACGGAAGAGAGCGATGATGCGGCTGGCGTGTCGGCTCACGTATCATCAATCGAGCCTGCTCATAGCGCGACGGTTACGGCAGTTGGAAATCTCCCATTGAAGAGTGAGCCGATCAACGTAGACACAGGTCCTGGCATCGCAGCGGTCGGTAGCGCGGGCGGCGGCAACTCACAACACGCTTCGGAGCCAGGGTCTGCAAAGGCGGCAGCCACGGAGTCGACTGAAGCTGGCTCCGGACTACGCAACGGCGTCGGCAATGGCGTCGAGCATCACGCTCCGGATTCGGACGCTTCGCGACGGGCAGCGAAGCCGGCAGAACCGGGCGGCGAACATGGAAACTCCGGGCACCCAACTTCCGCAAACGCACCGAAAGCAGCCGAGAACATCGATCCGGGCCTCGCAACGGCCGCTAACGCGGGCCGCGGCCATTCGCAGCACGCTTCGAAGCCAGGGTCTGCAAAGGCAGCCACGGAGTCGACTGAAGCCGGCTCAGTACCAGGCAATGGCGTCGAGCATCACGCTCCGGCTTCGGACGCTTCTCGAGGGTCAGCGAAGGCGGCCGAACCTGGCGGCGCGGAACATGGAAACTCCGGGCACTCAACCTCGGCAAACGCACCGGAAGCAGCCGAGAACATCGATCCGGGCCTCGCGACGGCCGCCAGCGCGGGCCGCGGTCATTCGCAGCACGCTTCGGAGCCAGGCTCCGCAAAGGCGGCAGCCACGGAGTTGGCTGAAGCCGGCTCCGTACCAGGCAATGGCGTCGAGCATCACGCTCCGGCTTCGGACGCTTCTCGAGGGTCAGCGAAGGCGGCCGAACCTGGCGGCGTGGAACATGGAAACTCCGGACACTCAACCTCGGCAAACGCACCGGAAGCAGCCGAGAACATCGATCCGGGCCTCGCGACGGYCGCCAGCGCGGGCCGCGGTCATTCGCAGCACGCTTCGGAGCCAAGGTCAGCAAAGGCGGCAGCCACGGAGTTGGCTGAAGCCGGCTCCGTACCAGGCAACGGCGTCGGCAATGGTGCCGAGCATC
>NZ_JBFULT010000507.1:0-5564 GCF_054049755.1 Bradyrhizobium sp. P5_C11_2 | reverse complement strand
CGCCGGTGCTCGGCGCCAATGCGCCGTTCTCGGTGGTCGACGCCACCATCCGGCTCGGCGGCTCCGACCTGGTCTCGCTGACCAACTTCGACCTGACCGCCGACATCACGCCGAACGCACCCTCGGTGTTCGGCTCCGGCGGCATCAAATACTCGCCGGACGTATTCACCGGCCAGATGGGCATCTCGCTCAACCTCGGCATGCTCTACCAGGACCTGACCATCTTCCAGGACTTCCTGGCCGAGACCGTCTACACGCTGCACGTCCTCGCCGTCGACAACGAGGCCGAGCCCAAGGATTTCTTCTCGATCTACATGGGCAATTTCACGCTCGGCGGCGCCGACCCGTCGGCGTTCTCCAACCAGGGCGGCGGCCGCACCCAGACCGTCCAGGTGCCGGTCGCGCTCGCCGGCATTGACGGCGCCGGCGCCGGTCACGACGCGGCGATCATCAAGTTTCAAACGTCGGCACCGTAGCCAATGTGGAGCGATGATCGCCGTTATTACGGCAGCGAGCGGCTCCCGGACGCCCGGGAGCGGATCTTGCTCGACGCGCTTTGCAAGCTGCACTGGCTGCGCATCCGCACGATCTCCAACTTGCGGGCCATCGAAAGGCCTTCCCCCGAATTCCCGACAGAATGATTGCGCGCAATCGGCCCCGCGGTGGTGTCGGCCACCGTGGGGCCATCCTTCCGACAGAGGACATCATGGATACCGAGAAAGACACCTTCGACATCGGCGCGCTCGACGCCAGGGACGAGGCGACGCTCAACATCAAGCACCCGACGACCGACAAGGAGACCGGCTGGATCTGGACCTTCTACGGCCCGGGCCATCCGATCACGATCGAGCTGGCCGACCAGGTCGGCCGTGAGCAGCTGCGCCTGGCGCGCGAGAAGGAACAGGCCCGCGTCAACGGCAAGAAGTGGAAGGCCGACGACGAGTCGATCGACGCCCTGCGCAAGCGCAATGTCGACAGCATCGTCAAGCGGACCAGGACCTTCACGTCCGTCAGCATCGACGGCAAGCTGATCGAGTTCTCGCCCGACAACGCCCGCATGCTGTTGTCGGATCAACGCAAGGGCTGGCTGTTCAAGCAGGTCACCGATTACCTGCGAGAAGACGAAAGTTTTATTCGGCCCTCGGCGACGAGCTGAGGGATTTCGCGGAAGCCACTTTCGCCCTCGATGCCAGGGACAAGGACGGCTTCAGCCTGCGGGAGAAGCTGGAAGGCAAGCTCAAGCGCACGCGGGGCGCCAAGGGCAGGGCGGAGATCGAAGCGCAGCTCGCGGTCCCGCCGTTCCCTATGCCGCTCTTGTACCTCTGGAACGCCTTCCAGCGCCTGTCCAGCCGCCGAACCGGGTCCGGCTTCGGCATCAACCCGATCGCCTATGCCGACATCGAGGCCTTTGCCCGCCTTGGCGGCCGGCGCTTCTCGCCGTTCGAGATCGAGCTGATCGAGGATCTCGACAATCTGTTCCGGATCGAGTTCGCCAAAAAGCGAGACTAAACCAGCATGTCCGACCAGACCGTCACCGAGCTTGTGATCGACGCCGACACCTCCGGCGCCGATCAGTATTCGCAGGCCATGGACAAGGCTGCGGATGCCTCAGAGCGCGGCATCTCCAGCGCGCAGGGCGCGGCGCTGGCGATCGCCGGCGTCGGGATCGCGGCGCTGGCGGCGATCGCCGGCCTGCGCAGCTTCTATGACAACGTCGGCAAGCAGACGCAGGTCCTGGTCGACCTCGAGGACCGCGCCCAGTTGGCCGGCCTCAGCGTCAAGGAGTTTCAGCAGGATCTGTTTGCGGCGATGTCGTCGGGTGTGAAGGAAAGGGACTTCAACTCCGGCATCGACAAGATCACTGATGATCTGACGCAGGCGAGCCAGAAGGCGACCGAGTTCGGCAAGCTGTTCAAGGCCAATGGCCTCTCGATCAAGGACCAGAACGGTCAGCTGATCTCGACCAAGCAGGCGCTGGCCGACATCGCCGGGCTGATGCAGAACGCCTCGCCTCAGGTGCAGCAGGCGATCGCGCGCATCGTCGGGCTGTCGAAAGACTGGATTCCGTTCCTGCGCCAGGGCGCCGACGCGATCGAGGAGCAGAAGCGCAAGGCGCAGGATCTCGGCATCATCATCGACGATGATACCATCGCCAAGGCGCGCGAGTTCAACACGCAATGGAAGGAAGCCGTTGCGACCTGGGATCTCCAGTTCAAGGCGTCGCTGGCCTCGATCCTGCCCCTGCTGACCCAGATGGCCGGCCTGGCTTCGCAGATCCTTGCCGGCATCGGCGCGGCGAGCGGTTCCGTCGGCCGCTGGATGACGCCGGACGAGGACAAGACCAAGTCCCAGCTTAACGACCAGATCAACGATGCCTATCGGCTGCGCGAGATCGTCGCGCAGATCGGCGATCTCAGCCAGCAGTCGTTTGCCGGGTTCAAGGGGCGCAACCTCGCCGGCCTGCTCGGCCTTCCGGAGAATGCCTCGCTCGGTGACGTCGACAAGCTGCTCGACAAGCTGGCGGCGCTCTACGACAAGCAGCCGGACCGGATCCGCGTCACGCCGGACAGCTCGACCACGCAACTGCCCGACATGAGCCAAAAGGATGGTCTCGAGCGTGCGATCGAGTCGGCCAATCGGCATAT
Organism: Bradyrhizobium sp. P5_C11_2; assembly: GCF_054049755.1. NCBI lineage: Bacteria > Pseudomonadati > Pseudomonadota > Alphaproteobacteria > Hyphomicrobiales > Nitrobacteraceae > Bradyrhizobium > Bradyrhizobium sp. P5_C11_2. Next base: position 2,919 of record NZ_JBFULT010000507.1, on the reverse strand, counting down.
CGCGGTGATGAAGGCCGACGCCGCGGCGATCGGAGAATCCGATGCTGCGCTGGCCGGCCTGCGCGTCGAGGCAGAGCTCTATGCCGCGGCCGAGCGCGCCGGTTACAAGGATCTCGAGCAGTTCGCCGACAAGTTCTACGATCTGCGCGAGCGGATGGAGCAGGCCAAGTCCGCCTATGACCAGTGGAAGGCGGAGGGCGACGCCAATTTTGCGCGGCAGACGGTCGGCCTGCAGGGCGTCGAGCTGCAGATCGCGCAGATCCAGCGGCGGCTGCACGGCGACGACTGGCGCGCCTATACCGATGATGCGCTGTCCAACACCATGCGGCTCACTGCTGCGCTGCAGGAGGTGAAGGACACTGGGCTCGACTTCACCAAGTCGTTCTTCCAGGGGCTGATGCAGGGCAAGTCCGGCATGGACGCGCTGGCCGGCGCGGCCGAGCAGCTCGCCTCCAAGATGGCCGACAAGGCGTTGACCGACATCTTCTCCGGCAATTTCATCCAGGGCGGCGTCGAGGCCGTCGTGGCGATCGGGGCGCAGCTGTTCGCCGGCGACCAGAAGGCCAAGAAGGAGCTGGACGAGGCGAAGCAGCAATGGGCCAAGATGGCCGACCAGGTCATCAAGTTCAACCAGGCCGCCGCCGGCGTCGACCTCGGCCCGCTGACCAATGAGCTTCAGTCGCTGTTCTCGTCGTTCCAGACCCTCGAGGAAGCGGCGCGCAAGGCCAAGGACGAGGCTTCGCGCGGCAGCCTCGCCGAGACACTGTCCAGCGGCATCAGCCGCATCATCGCCGAGTTCAAGAGCGGCGCCGATGACCTGTCGCCGTTGCAGAAGGCGATCAAGGGCGTCAACGACGAGGCGGCCGGGCTCAAGGACACGCTGACCACGATCGGCGCGGCCAACCACTGGGACGTGACCGGCGAGTTCGCCGGCATCGACGCGTCCGTCAAGGCGCAGATCAAGAAGCTCATGCAGGACGCGGCCGACACGCTGACGTCGAGCCTGGCGGAGCGGCTCAACAGCGCGCAGGGCAAGTCCTATCTCAACGATGCGGCGGCACTGCTCAAGCAGCATCAGACCGACCTCGCAAGCGCGGCCGAGCTCGGCAACGATCCGGGGCTGCTGGCGCAGATCGCGGCGACCTATGCGGCCGAGGCGCAGAAGATCGTCCAGGACTCCRGCTTGGTCGGCGACAGCTTCGACGACTTCATCAAGCTGTTTCCGGATCTTGCCGACGTCGTCAAGCAGGCGACCGTCGACGTCACGGCCTCGATCAAGACCATCAGCGATTATCTCGCGAGCCTGCAAACCGGCTCCAGCTCGATCCTGTCGCCGCAGGATCAGCTTGCGGCAGCTCAAGCGCAGTTCGGCCAGCAGCTCGGCCTGGCGCAGGGCGGTGATGCCGATGCGCTCGGTTCGATCACCAAATACGCCGACACGCTGCTCAACCAGGCCAAGAGCTTTTACGGCTCCTCGGAAGGCTATGCCGGCATCTACCAGGCGGTGTCCTCGGCGCTGGCCGCGCTGATCGGCGCCTCGCCATCGACCGCCACGACGATGGCGTCGACCACGTCCAGCGCCACGCTGTCGACTGCGTCACTGGTGCCGCAGGTCTCGCAGGTATTTTCGTCCGGCGCGGCAAACGACAACGGGCAGTATTTCTCGGCGCTCCAGCAGGGGCTGTCGCAGGCCATCGCATCGGCCGCCAACGCACAGGTGCTGAGCCTCAATGCCGGCTTCGACGGCATGGGCAAGAAGCTCGACCGCATCGCGACCGCGGTCGAGAGCAACCGCGGCCGTGCGCAGCGGCCGTCCGCGAAAACCGGAACTTAAGACCATGTCCGCGACCTCCTACGGACGGCAGAAGATCGTCGACGATCTCACTGGCGTTGCGCCCTACAGCCCGCCGCCGCTCTATCTGTCGGCGCATACGGCCGATCCTGGCGTCGCGGGCTCGCATGCCCACGAAGTCTCCGCCGGCGGTTATGCCCGCGTTCCGCTCGCCGGCGTCATGGGCGCCGCCGATGCCAGCGGCATCAGCGTCAACACCACGGTCATCACCTTGGGCCCGGCCACGGCCGATTGGGGCACCATCACGCATTTCGGCATCGAGGACTCGCTCAGCAGCGGCAACATGCTCTGCCCGGGCGCGCCGACGATGCCGCGGACCATCACCACCGGCCAGCCGCTGCAGATCCCCGTGGGCCAATTGCGCCTGCGCCTTACCTGAGAGGACCACCATGTCGAAGGGCGACACGTTCGAAAACGACCTGCTCAAGCTGATCTTCAACGGCACGGCGATCGCCAACCTGGCGGACAATGCGGCATCCTCGCCGCTGACCAGCCTCTATTTCGCGATGCATACGGCCGATCCCGGCGAGGGCGGCAGCCAGACCACCAGCGAGGTCGCCTATACGTCCTATGCGCGCGTCGCGGTGGCTCGCAATTCGACCGGTTTCATGGTCACCGGCAACAGCGTCTCGCCGGTCAACGACATCAACTTCCCGACCGCGACCGGCGGCAGTGCCACGGCGACCTTTTTCTCGATCGGAACGGCCGCGAGCGGCACAGGCAAGATCCTCTATTCCGGCACGCTGTCGCCGGCGATTTCGATCTCGACCGGTGTTCCGCCGGTGATCACCAACAGCACCACCATCACGGAAGACTGACGCAGGTTGGGCCGGGGCCGCCCCGGAAAGGCTGAGGCATGTTCAGCATCGGGCCGTTCAGCCGGTACCGCTTCTCCGAATCCGACCGGACCTCGACGCGCGCGCCTGGCGTGGCCGCGGGATCGTCGGTCGCGTCCGGCATCGGGGCGGGGGCAGCGAGGGGCGCTGCGGCTGGCGTCACCACCGTCGTCGGCATCGGCGCGGCTGCTGCGAAGGGCGCCGCCAGCGGCACGTCGACAGCTTCCGGCG